>DASWAK010000097.1:0-17715 GCA_036391175.1 Pseudolabrys sp. | reverse complement strand
CGCCGGTTGATTCAATCCGCTGTTTCACATTTCGGAGAGGCCGCCGCAAGGCGGTCTTTCTGTTTACCCAAGTCATTCCTGAGCCGCCAATCAATGTCCGCTTTCGGGGGTAAAACGGACATCGCGTGGACCTGCCGCAATGTCTGCTTTTGACCCAAAGCGGACATTGGCTGTGCACTGCGGCAATGGTTTTGATGGCGGTTTCAGCACCTATCAAAGTACTCGTTTGAGCCGCTAAGATGCTGTCTCCTCAGCGTGGGGCGGGGCATGCAACGGCGCTTTCGGGGTAAAGCGGACATCGCAATTGACGGCAATATAGTCCGCTATGACCCTGAGCGGCTCTTGGGTGGGACACTCGTGGCAAAAAGCCTAATGATCCCGTGGAAGGATTCACGGCTTGGTCGAATTATGGGGCGTGATCGTCAGTCTGATCCTTTACAACTTTGCGCCGTTCGTCACCTGCGACGATTGCGGCGGAGTCACCACGCGTAGAGTGCGCAACGCGATCTTTGCGGGATTTTTCGCGCATTTTCGATGTTGGGCCTCACGCTTCCACAGATGTAATTGTTTGTCAGTGGGAAATGTCACAGAATGTATCATGATCCGCTATTGGCGCACCATTGCGGTATCGCTCGCGGCCGTCTTGTCCGTGCTGCCGGTCGGCATTGTCCGCGCCGAGCCGCCCGATAGCCCCGTGAAATCAGGCGCGGCGAGCTGCGCCCGTCCGGACTTTCGCGTCGTGCTCGACGTCGGCCACACCGCGAAATCGCCCGGCGCCAAAAGCGCGCGCGGAGCCGATGAATTTGATTTCAATCTGCGGCTCGCCAAGCAGATCGATCAGGCTCTCCTCGAAGCCGGCTTTGCTAAGACGGTCCTCATGGTGACCGACGGGCCGGGGATCCGGAGCATGTACGCGCGCGTGGCACGCGCCAACGAGCTATCGGCAAATCTGCTGCTGTCCATCCACCACGACTCGGTGCCCGATCGTTTTCTGGAAAAATGGGATTACAACGGCAAGCCCGAAACGTTCAGCGACCGATTCAAAGGCCATTCGATCTTCGTCTCCGATGGCAATCTCGATCCCAAAGACAGCCTTCTGTTCGGCAGCATGCTCGGCCAGCAGTTGAAGGCGCGGGGCTTGCAATACACGCCGCATTACACCGAGAGCTTCATGGGCCGGTGGCAGCGCACGCTCCTGGACGCAGATGCTGGCGTCTACCGCTACGACACGCTGTTCGTGCTGAAGAAGACGCAACTGCCCGCTGTACTGCTTGAAGCGGGCTCGATCGCGAACCGCGACGAGGAATTGGTGATGGCCTCGCCCGAGCGGCAGCAACTGATCAGCGCGGCGGTGGTGGATGCCGTCGATAGCTTCTGCGTGGCCCAATCGCACAAGCCCGCACTACAAATCGCGCAACGTTCGAAAGCCAGGCATGTGCTATCGGCGCATTCGCACCAGCGTGCGCGCGTGCGTACCGGCAACGCTACGCCGTTAACGCCGGTCTCGCAGTCAAACTTCGATATACATTAGCGCGTCACCACGCGGCCCATGGCGATCGAGGTCCGGAAATCGTGCCCCGAGATCACGGATCATGGCCATGCAGGGACCGAGGCTCGCGATCTTGCTGCTGAGCAGCAGTCAATCATTTCGTACACCCTATTATAAGAAAATACGCCGTTATTGTTCTTGGTGAGGACTGTCAGATCAGCAGGGCGCGTGTTCAAGTTCTTACTGACTGGCCCATTGCCTTTTGCATCAATGCCGTGGCATGTCGCACAACTCGACTGCCTTTAGCGCCCGTGATCGTGCTTAGAGCCGTTTGGCAATTTAAGTTCTTGAAATTGCTGTGCTGTGGCACAACTCTCGGAACCGTCACTGCGCATCAGCCCGGAGCGAGAAATTCCGATGCGCTTTTCGCCAATCTGGATTCGGACGTCGCTCCTCGCCGTGGCGGCGTTGCTCGCGTTCAGTGTCCCCGCGTGCGCGGCCGAATATCCGAGCCGGCCGATTACGCTGGTGGTGGCGTTCCCGCCGGGCGGGCCGAGCGACGTGCTTGCCCGCATCGTCGGCAAGAAGATGGAGCAGTTGCTGGGCGCGCCGTTTGTGATCGAGAACCGTCCGGGCGCCGGTGGCAATATTGCAGCCGAGAGCG
Organism: Pseudolabrys sp.; assembly: GCA_036391175.1. Lineage (GTDB taxonomy): Bacteria > Pseudomonadota > Alphaproteobacteria > Rhizobiales > Xanthobacteraceae > Pseudolabrys. Next base: position 15,562 of record DASWAK010000097.1, on the reverse strand, counting down.
TCGCGCGTGCGGCGCCAGACGGCTACACGCTGCTGATGGGTAACAACAGCATTCTGGCTACCAACGAGAGCCTGTACAAACATCTCAACTATAGCCCCGAGAAAGACTTCATACCGATCACCCTGATCGGCACTCAGGCCAATATCCTGGTGATCAATTCGGAAGTTCCGGCCCGTTCGCTGAAAGAGCTAATCGCGCTCGCGCAGGCGCAGCCGGGCAAGATCAATTTCGCGTCTTCCGGCTATGGCGCCGCCGCGCACCTCGCCGGCGAATTGTTCAAGTCCGAGGCAAAGATCGATATTGTGCACGTGCCCTACAAGGGCGCTGCGCCCGCCCTGCAGGATGTGATCGCCGGCCACGACCAGATGATGTTTGCCACCGCCGCATCGGTGATCGGTCATATCGAGGGCGGACGCGTACGCGCCCTGGCCGTTACTACCCTCAAACGCACTCAGGTCTTGCCCGACTACCAACAATGGATGAGGCAGGTCTCAAAGGTTTCGATGCAAGCACGTGGCACGGACTGGTCGCGCCCGCCGGTACGCCACCGCAAGTGATCGCGACGCTGTATGACGCGGCGGTCAAGGCGCTGCACGATCCGGACGTGCAAGCTTCGCTCGGCAAGCTCGGTGTCGATATCGTCGGCAATATGCCCCAGGAATTCCAGGCTTACATCAAGAGCGAAATTCCAAAATGGACGGCAATCGTAAAAGCCTCAGGTGCCACGCTGGATAAATAGCCAATGAGCTCTGTCGAACGTCCGAATGGCGCGCAAACGCGCAATGTGCGGCGGCTTGGCCATCTCGATTTGCCGGGGGCCGGGCAGGTCACCGTCGCAGGCGGCCATGCATATGTTGGGCACATACCGAATAAGCAGAATCTTGGGACCTCCATCATTGATATTTCGAATCCGAAAAATCCGCGGTTGGTGGCGACCGTCACACTCGACGATCCGGCCTCGCACAGCCACAAGGTGCGCGTTGCCGGCGATCTGATGGTCGTGAACCACGAGCGTAATCCGACGCCGGTCGGGCGGCGCGCTGAGCAATTGCCGGGCGTGCGGCGCGAACTACGCGACCTACTGGGGCGCGAGCCAAATCGAGCCGAACTGGCGCAGAAACTCAGTGTCACAGAGATCGATCTCGTCGCGATCGAGGCCGCGGAAAGGGAGCCCTATCGAAACGGCGGCTTCCGGATCTATGACATCGGTAATCCCGCGACGCCCAAGCTCATCCATCATCAATTGACCGGCGGGATCGGCGTACATCGTTTTGATATGGACGAGCGTTACGCCTACATCTCAACGGAAATGGATGGCTTCATCGGCAATATCCTGGTGATCTACGATTTGCGCGATCCGAAAAAGCCGGGTGAAGTCTCGCGTTGGTGGATGCCGGGGCAGCACATCGCCGGTGGAGAAAAGCCCACCTGGTCGGGCAAACGACACCGCCTGCACCATGCCTTGCGCTTCGGCGACGAGATGTGGGCGAGTTGCTGGCATGGCGGTTTTCGGATTGTTGACGTTGCCGATCTGCGAAAGCCAAAAACGGTGGCGTCTTATAACTACCATCCGCCGTTTCCGGAGCCGACGCACACGGTCATGCCGGCGCCGGTCAAGCTCGGTGGTCGGCGCATCGCGATTACTATCGACGAAGAGGATCAAGCTCAGAGCGCCAATGAGGAACAGGCACGGCGCGGGCGGCCGCACGCGGGCATGTCGATCTTCGATGTCAGCGACTACACGAACGTGAAACCGCTTTCGCTTTTCGAGGTGAGCGAACTCGACTCACCATTTGCCCGCACGCCGGGCGCGCGCTTCGGCGCACATCAATTCCATGAGCGTATGGCCGGTACGCTCGTGTTCGCGGTGTGGTTTAGCGCAGGCCTGCGGGTTATCGACGTCGCCGATCCTTCGGCGCCGCGCGAAGCCGGTTATTTCATTCCTGAGCCCACGGGCGGGCGTCCAGCACCGCAGAGCAACGATGTTGTGCTCGATCAGCGGGGGTTGATTTATGTCGTCGATCGCCACGTTGGATTCGATGTTCTTGAATTCGACGGTGGTCGCGTGGGCTAACGCGCGCTCATTCTGCGCCGCGATAAAACGCCGCTACATCGGCACTAAAGGCTTTGCGCGATTGTGGATCGAGGTAAAGCATGTGGCCGCCGCGATAGAGTTTGAGCTGCACGCGGCCGGGCGGCTCGAACGCAGGCATGTGGTCGAGGATATAACGCGTCATGGCGTAGGGCGTGATCATGTCGGAATACCCGTGTGCGATCATCAAGCGGAATGACGCACCGTAGGCGAGCAGCACGCGTAGATCGTCCTCGGCGCTCGCTTGCGCACGTCCACCCTGCCAATCCCAATGACTGGTAACGTCGCTCGCGAGCAGCGTATACGTCATCTCCGTCTTGAATCCGAGCTCGTTGCGGGCGTAGGAGGCCATAGCGCCGCCATAGGCGCGCGAGACTGCGTCGAGAATCGGATCCGGAGCGCGAGACGAGCGTCGCTCGGGGTAAGGATCATCGACGGCAAAGGTTGCATCATAACGGCTGACGACCTTGTTTTCGACCGAGCGCAGAGTCTTCACATACGCATTAGCGGCGAAGCCCCGCGCTTGTGTCACAGCGTCCAAAGGCAGGCCCGACATTTTCGCGACACGCTCATAAAATGCCTTGGCCGTCTCGCCCTTGGGCGGTGGTCCGGCCAGTGTCACCAGATAGTCGGTCATGGCGAACTTTTCCGCCGCCGCGAGTGCGTCGAGATTGAAAGCGTGACGGTGCTCAAGCTCGGCCGCTACCAGGGACGGCAATTGCAGCGCGGCGTGAAGGGCGGACTGGTCGTCGCCAAAGGTGAGCCAGCCTTCCAGAAGCGGTGACAGCATGACGATGCCGGAGCTGACGATGCCTTGATCGCTTTGCAGCGCGCGCGCGACCTTGGCGGCACGGAATCCGCCATAGCTTTCACCGAAGAGATATTTTGGCGAGCCGGCACGATTGTTCTTAGCAACATAGAGCGCAATCGCCTTGGCCATTGCGTCAGCATCGCTGCGTACGCCCCAGAAATGTTTGCCGTCGTCTGATTTGACCGTGCGGCTCCAGCCGGTGCCGATCGGATCGATAAGCACAAGGTCTGTGAAGACAAGCCAGGTGTCCGGATTGTCGCGTAAATCTGCGCGCGTGGCGTCGTGATCGTCCGGCCCGAAATCGAGAATGCGCGGACCGACCAGGCCGAGATGCAGGAAGGCGGAAGCCGCGCCGGGCCCGCCGTTGAAAACAAAGGTTAGCGGACGGTTCGGCGTGGAATTCTTTGCAACATAGGCGGTATAGAACGCCGATGCGCTTTGATCACCGGATTGGTTATAGAAGGCGAGTGTGCCAGCGGTCGCCGTATAAGCAAGTTTGCCGCGCGGCGTTTCGATCGAATGCTCGGTGACGGAGTCTGCCGGCAGCAGACGTAGCACGCCTTTTCCCGGCTCGTTATGCTCAGCTGGGCTCGGCTGCTCCTGCGCGCCGGCTGCGCCAATGGCGCTGGCGAGAACGATCGCCAGCACAAAACGGGGAATGGACAAGAATTTCATAACGTGCCTGCCTGATACTGCCCGACCGCGAAAACCCACCAGCCCAGCCGGCAACGTATCAGCGGCGGCGGAAGTTCGGCCGGCGCTGCTGCGGGGACGGGGACGGGGCGTCGCCTTTGTGGCGGAAGCTGATGCGCCCGCGCTGCAAGTCATAGGGCGACATTTCCACGATCACACGGTCACCGACGCCGGTCCGGATGCGGAACTTGCGCATCTTGCCCGCCGTGTAGGCCAGCACTTCGTGCTCATTGTCGAGCTTCACCCGGAAATTGCCATCCGGGAGAACCTCGGTCACCGTACCGTCGAACTCCAGCAGTTCTTCTTTCGCCATCCAGTCGTCTCCAGTTGCCTCAGCGTGGGCGGTGGCCGGCTTTCCGCCGCGGCTCGCCCGGGCGCTGTATAAATGTAACATTTTGAATGCCGCTTGGCTCCCCCGCCGCAGCCTCCTGCCGGTGCGCAGGGTAACTGTTTTGGCTTGGTCGGCCTTGGTGGCCATTGCCGCCGTTATGGGAACGGTGGCCATTATTACCTGAACGGCCGTGACCGCGCTGGCGGTTGCCATGATGCGGCCGGCCTCCATGGCGGCCTTCTGCTTGTTGCAGAACCGGCTTGCCGGTGCGCCGGTCCGTGGCAGGGATGGCCATGCGGATCAGCCTCTCGATGTCACGCAGATAGGCGCGCTCCTCGTGGTCGCAGAAGGAGATTGCCACGCCCTCGGCACCTGCGCGTGCGGTGCGGCCAATGCGGTGGACGTAGCTTTCAGGGATGTTCGGCAGGTCGTAATTGACCACATGGCTTACGCCATCGACATCAATGCCGCGGGCGGCAATGTCCGTAGCAATAAGTGTACGCAGTTTGCCATCGCGGAAGGCTGCGAGCACGCGCTCGCGCTGATTTTGCGACTTGTTGCCGTGGATCGCTTCGGCAGTATGCCCGGCTTTTTGCAGGCCACGTACGACCTTGTCGGCACCGTGCTTGGTGCGGGTGAACACCAGCACCCGATCGGTCTTTTCGGTCTTAAGCACCTCGACCAGCAGCGACGGCTTCGAGGCCTTCTCGGTGAGGATGACGCGCTGCTCGATACGATCGACCGTCGAGGCTTGCGGCGTAACCGCCACGCGAGCGGGCTCGCGGAGCATTGCATCGGCGAGCCGGGTGATTTCCTGCGGCATTGTGGCCGAGAAAAACAACGTCTGTCGTGCTTTCGGCAGCATGGCGACGATTTTCTTGATGTCGTAGATGAAGCCCATGTCGAGCATACGGTCGGCTTCGTCCAAAACTAGGACTTCGATCTGGTCGAGGCGCAGTGCGCGCTGGTGGGCCAGATCGAGCAGGCGGCCGGGCGTTGCCACAAGGACCTCAGCGCCGCGAGCGAGGGCGCGAACCTGGCGGTTGATCGGCACACCGCCGATCGCCAGCGCGATCTCGAGCGGTCGAATGTGCCGTCCATAAGCGCGGAAGCTATCGGCGATCTGACTGGACAGTTCACGCGTTGGCGAAAGCACCAGCACGCGGCATGATTTCTGTGCGGGACGCTGACGCTTGTTGAAAAGGTGGTTCAGGATCGGTAGCGCGAAGGCTGCGGTCTTGCCGGTTCCAGTCTGTGCGATGCCGATGACATCGCGGCTTTGCATGGCGATTGGAATGGTCTGATCTTGGATCGGAGTGGGAGTGACGTATTTCTCTTCGGCGAGGGCGCGAAGGATCGGCGCTGCGAGGCCGAAATCGTTAAATGAAGTCAAAGAGTCTCTTTCTTATACGGCGAAACGGCCGTGCTGCCGTTGCAGCCGGCGGAGTCGCGGGGAGCTTAAAGACATCCCGCGTGGCCAGGGTTGTCGGTTCGTTGGAGAAACGGAAGAGGCGGGGCGAAATTCGTTTTAAAGAGTTTCGTGCACGCAGCCCGCAAACCCGAGATCGGGTCTTTCATCCGCTGGGGCTCATATGACAGCCGCCGATGTCCTTTTCAAGGCGCTGGTACCCCTTATTCCGCCGAATGATGAATAAAGTCGTTGTAGGCGGCCTCGTTCGCCCGATGGACAAGGCCAGGGAGATCGGGGAATGTCGGGCCGAAAATCCAGTTCTGGGCACAATATTCACTCCGGAGCCGTTGAGATGCCGTTCCCCAGGGCCTCCCAGGCCCTTTCCCGCGTTACCGTTCTCGATCTCACCCGCGTCCGCTCCGGCCCGACCTGTGTGCGCCAACTCGGTGATTGGGGCGCCAATGTCATCAAGATCGAGACGCCGCCGCATCTGGAAAAAGGCGAAGGGCCGGGCGGGCCGCGCGAGAACGCGGACTTCCAGAATCTGCACCGCAACAAGCGCAGCATGACGCTCGACCTGAAATCGCCGCAGGGTCTCGCGACGTTCAAGCGCATGGTCGAGAAAGCCGATGTGGTGGTGGAGAATTTCCGGCCCGACGTGAAGGATCGTCTCGGCATCGACTACGAGTCACTGCGCAAGATCAACAAGCGCATTATCCTCGCCAGCATTTCGGGCTTCGGCCAGGACGGGCCCTACCGCGACCGGCCGGGCTTCGACCAAATCGCGCAGGGCATGGGCGGGCTGATGTCGATCACGGGCTTGCCGGGGCAAGGGCCCGTGCGTGTCGGCATCCCGATCGCCGATCTTTCCGCGGGTCTGTTCTGCGCGCTCGGCATCATGGTGGCGCTACTCGAACGGGAGACGTCGGGCGAGGGTCAATGGGTGAATACCTCGCTATTGCAGGCACAGATTTTCATGCTCGACTTCCAGGCCGCGCGCTGGCTGCAGATGCACGAGGTCGCCAAGCAAGCTGGCAACAATCATCCGACAAGCATTCCGACCGGCGTCTTCAAGACCAAGGACGGTCACATCAACATTGCCTCCACAGGCCAGGTGATGTGGGAGCGGCTTTGCAATGCGCTATCGGCGCCCGAGTTGATTAAGCATCCCGATTATGCCACCGGCGCCTTGCGCTCAAAAAACCGCGACGCCCTCAACGCCGAGATCGACAAACGTACGGTACACAAAACCAGTGCCGAGTGGATCGACCTCTTCAACAAGATCGGCGTGCCCTGCGGGCCGATCTATTCGATCGACCAGATGTTCGCCGACGAGCAGGTGAAGCATCTCGGCATTGCGCAAAGCGTAAAACGGCCGGATGGCAGCGAACAGATTTTCGTTGGCCAGCCGGTGAAGCTGTCGCGCACGCCGAGCAAGATCGTGGCGACACCGCCGGCGCAAGGCCAGCACACCGATGAGGTGCTTAAGGAATTTGGTTTCGCCGATAAGGAAATCGCCGCCTTGCATGCGGCGAAAGCAGTTTGAGGAGATGAGGGGAATGTCGCAAACCGACAAGATGCTGTCGCGCAAGGAAGGCAAGGTCGGCTATCTGACCTTTAACAATCCGGAGCGCCACAATGCCGTTTCATTGGAAATGTGGGAGGCGGCATCGGGGTTCCTCGAGGATTTCAAGAACGACAAAAACATTCGCGTGGTCGTCGTCACCGGCGCCGGCGGCAAGGCGTTCATCTCAGGCGCCGACATTTCCAAATTCGAGAAGGAGCGTTCGACCCAGGAAGGCGTCGACCGCTACAACGCCGCGGTCGATCGCGCCAACAACGCCTTCTACTCGTTTCCCAAGCCGACCATCGCCATGATCCGCGGCTATTGCATTGGCGGAGGCGTCGGGCTGGCGCTTTGCTGCGACATGCGCATTTGCACTGAGGGCTCGAAGTTCGGCGTGCCGGCCGCCAGGCTCGGGCTCGGCTACCGCTTTGATGGCCTCAAAAAACTCGTCGATCTGGTCGGCCCATCCTTCGCCAAGGAGATTTTCTTCACCGCCCGGCAATTTACGGCGGCCGAGGTGCAGATGATGGGTTTGGTCAATCGCGTGCTGCCCGACTCAGAGCTCGAGAGCTACGTCAAAGACTATGCCGAGACCATCGCGGCCAACGCGCCGCTGACTGTCGACTCTGTGAAATATATTGTCGGTCAGACGGTCACCGACGAAAGCAAGCGCGATCTGAAGAAATGCGACGAGTTGGTGCAGGCCTGCTTTGCCAGCGATGATTACAAGGAAGGCCGCAAGGCATTCATGGAGAAGCGCAAGCCGGCATTCACCGGATCCTAGAGCAAAAAGTAGTGACGAAGAGAAATTCGCCTGCGGTGTTAGTGCCACAAAACAGAATGATACAGCTGCGATAAGCGGCGGGTATAGGGGAGGAAGCGCGTGGCGTCTGTCGAGTTGCGAAACTTGACCAAGCGATATGGCACCGTCGCGGTCGTCGACGACATTTCGCTTACCATCGAGCATGGTCATCTGGTTTGCCTGTTGGGCCCATCGGGCTGCGGCAAAACGACGACGTTGCGACTGATTGCAGGCTTTATCGAACCGAGTGCTGGTGAGATCAGTGTCGGCGACAAGCTGGTTTCCTCGCCAGCGCATACATTGCCGCCCGAGCGGCGTAATATGTCGATGATCTTCCAGAGTTACGCGCTCTGGCCACACATGACGGTGGCTGAAAACATTGTCTATGGACTGAAGCTACGGAAGTTGGACCGCGACACAATCGGCAAAAAACTCGATGCGATTCTCACGACCACGCGGCTTGCGCCGCTGGCCCAGCGTTATCCGGGCGAACTGTCGGGCGGCCAGCAGCAACGCGTGGCCCTCGCACGCGCACTGATTGTCGAACCAGAGACTCTGTTGCTCGACGAGCCGTTGTCCAACCTTGATGCCAATTTGCGCGAGGAAATGCGCTTCGAAGTGCGCCGGTTGCACGACGCCTATCGTTACACGACGGTCTACGTCACCCATGATCAGTCGGAAGCGATGACCACCGCTGACCTGATCTGCGTCATGAACGGCGGCAAGATCGAGCAGTCCGGCTCGCCGGAAGATATTTATGACCGTCCGCGCTCGGAATTCGTCGCGCGCTTCATCGGCTCGAGCAATGTGGTCAAGGGCAAGGGCCTCGATGGCGGCCGCGTTGATCTGGCCGGCGTTGCGTTGCGCTGCACCGGCGAGAAAGTCGTGGCCGGCGCGCTGACGGCCGTTTCAATTCGCCCGCACGACATCTTGCTGTCCGCCAAGCAGCCGCCACAGACCGAAAACGTCGTGTCGGCCACCGTGGTGCGGCAGGTCTTTCTCGGCGACAGCCGGGACTATATGGTTGAGGTCAAGAACGGCGTGCAGCTGCGGGCGGTCACCGTAGCCGAACAGAATATTCCGCAGGGCAGCGGCGTGTGGCTTCATTTGCCGCCCGACCGGTGCCGGGCACTAACTGGATAAGAAACGAGAAGGAAAGTTTCGCGGGGGCGAAAACAACAAGATCGGGATATGGAGGATACGCCAATGAGAGGCTCACCGTTTTCACGCCGCGACGTGCTGATCGGCTCGAGTGCGCTGGCCGCAGGTGCTGCATTCTCGACGCAAGTACTATCGGCTGCGCCGCCGGCCAGCGCGATCACGCCGGCGCTGATCGAGGCGGCCAAGAACGAAGGCAAGGTGGTCTGGTACACCTCGGTCGACCTGCCGCTGGCCGAAAAGGTCGCCAAGTCGTTCGAGGCGAAGTTCCCCGGCATCGCGGTGCGGGTCGAGCGCACCGGCGCCGAGCGCGTGTTCCAGCGCATCGGCCAGGAATACGCCAGCAACATCCACGCCGTCGACGTCGCCAATTCGTCCGACGCCGCGCATTTCATCGTCTGGAAGAGGGGCAATCTGCTCGAAGCCTACGTGCCCGAGGACGTCGCTAAGTTCTATCCGGCCGAGCACAAGGATCCGGACGGTATGTTCGCCAGTTTCCGAGTCTGGGTGTGCATCATCGCCTACAATACGAATCTGGTGAAAAAGGAAGAGGCGCCAAAAAGCTTCGCCGATCTGCTCGATCCGAAGTGGAAGGGCAAGATCGTCAAGGCGCATCCGGGCTACAGCGGTACCATCATGACCGCGACCTACCAGATGCAGCGAGATCTCGGCTGGGGCTTCTTCGAGAAGCTGGCGGCGCAGAACATTATGCAGGTGCAGTCCTCGGCCGATCCGCCGAAGCGCCTGGCGCTCGGCGAGCGCGCGGTGATGGCCGACGGCAACGAGTACAACATCTTCCAGATCAGCGAGAAGGGTGGGCCGGTGGCGCCGGTTTACGCCACCGAAGGCTCACCGCTGATCGTCGGCCCGACCGGCATGTTCAAGGCTGCGCCCAATCCGAACGCCGCGCGGCTGTTCTGCAACTACAGCTTCACGCCGGAATGCCAGCAGCTCATCATCGACACCGGTGGACTGCGCTCGATGCATCCGAACACCAAGGAAAAAGCCGGCCGCACGCCGTTCAAGGACATCAAGGTGATGAAGGACGACCCGGCCGCGGTCGAAAAAATGAGCGACGAGATCAAGCAGCGCTACAGCAAGATCTTCCACGTCTGAGATAAACATTCCTAGGCCCGCGCGTGGCCGAGGGAAAAAATCGAGGACGCCATGACCAAACAGCTTACGAAACGTGATGTGCTCAAAGGTGCTGGGGCGCTTGGCCTCAGCGCCTTTGCCATGCGGGTCGCCGCAGCGCCTGCGGCGGAAGCGGTGACGCCGGCCCTGATCGAGGCGGCGAAAAAAGAAGGCAAGGTCGTCTTTTACACAGCGATGGACTTGCAGTTTGCGGAACGTCTCGGCAAGGCATTCGAGGCGAAGTTCCCCGGCGTTGCCGCGCGCGTGGAGCGATCCGGCGCTGAACGCGTTTTTACCCGAATCGACCAGGAGTATTCCTCTAACATCCACACCGTCGATGTCGTCAACACCGCAGACCAGGCGCATTGCATCATCTGGAAACGCAACGGCTGGCTTGCACCGTACGTGCCGGAAGAGGTCGCGAAGTATTACGACAAGCGTTACTACGACCCCGAGGGGCTGCACGTAACGACGCGAATTCTGATCTCTCCGATCGCCTACAACACGAATCTGGTGAAGAAGGAAGACGCGCCGAAGAGCTTTAAGGATCTGCTCGATTCGAAATGGAAAGACAAACTGGTCAAGGCGCATCCGGCCTATAGCGGTACGATCATGAACGCGACGTTCGAGATCGCACGCGATCTAGGCTGGGACTACTTCGTGAAGCTCGCCGCACAGAACGTTATGCAGGTCCAATCGGCGACCGATACGCCGAAGAGAATATCGCTCGGCGAACGCGCGGTCATGGTGGACGGCGCGGGCTACCTTGTAATCCGCTACAAGGAGGCGGGCCAGCCGGTCGACATCATCTATCCGGAGGAGGGCACGCCGCTCGCCACCGGCCCAAGCGCGGTCTTCAAGGCCGCGCCCAATCCAAATGCCGCGCGCCTGTTTCAGAACTGGATGCACTCGCGCGAGGCCCAGCAGATGATTGTCGATTCGGCCCGCCAGTATTCGCCGCACGGCCAGACCGTGGAAAAGCCTGGCGTCCGAAAGCTCGCCGACATCAAGCTGATGAAGGAGGATCCGGAAGGCGTCTATGCACAGGCGGACGCGGTCAAGAAGCGTTACGCAGAAATATTCAAGGTGTGATGACAATCGCCGTTCCAGCAGCGCCGGCGCCTCACAAATTCGGGATAGATGTCTCGAAGCCGGTTCTCTATGGCTTTGCCGCGGTGCTGTGCGTGCTGATCGTGCTGCCGCTGTCGTGGCTGTTTCTCTACAGCCTGACCGACGCCAAGGGTTCGCTGACGCTGGCCAATTTCTATCGCCTGTTCAGCGAGTCGGCTTTTCTCGAACCGCTGATCACCACCTTCATCATCGCCACGACATCCGCCATCATCTGCTGTGCGGTGGCCGCCCCGATGGGCTGGCTGGTGGCGCGCACGGACCTGCCCTTCAGCGGTGTGATCCGTGCGCTGGTGACGGCCTCGTTCGTCACGCCGCCGTTTCTCGGCGCCATCGCATGGGAACTGCTGGCGGCGCCGAATAGCGGGCTGCTCAACAAGATCTTCCGCAGCCTGACCGGCGCAGAACAAGACGTTCACCTCTTCAACATCTACACCCTGGAAGGCATCATCTTTGTTATCTCCTGCTACACGTTCCCTTACGTCTTCGTGTTGGTCGCCAATTCGCTCGACCGCACGCCCGGCGAACTTGAGGATGCCTCGTCGATTCTGGGCGGCGGACGCTGGTACACCGCGCGCCGTGTCACAATTCCTCTGGTGCTCCCGGCCTTGCTCGCCGGTGCTCTGGTCGCGTTCTTGCAGGCGATGACGCTGTTTGGCTCGCCGGCGATCCTGGCGCTGCCGGCCGGCTTCCACACCATGACCACCAAAATCTGGAGCCTGTTCCAGTATCCGCCCAAGCCCGAGCTCGCCGCCGCCGCCTCGCTGCCGCTGCTGGTGCTCACCGTCATGCTGTTGCGCGCCGAGCATATGATCCTCGGTCGCCGCGGCTATTCGGTGGTCGGCGGCAAATACGGCGCGCCACGGCTGATCCCGCTGCATCGCCTGCGCTGGGTCGCCTTCATTGTGTGCCTGCTGGTTCTCATGCTGCCAGTGTTCCTGCCCTATGCCGCGTTGTTCAACGCTGCATTCTCGCCGGTCGCCACCACCTTCCTGACCTGGCAGAACGCCACCTTGCACAATATCGAGTTCGTGCTGTTCGACCTGTCGGCGGCCTCGCTGGCGCTCAAGAACACGGTCATCCTCGGCACCGCTACCGCTACCATCGGCACCATGATCGCGGTGGTGATCGCCTACGTCACCGCGCGTCAGGCGGTGACCGGCTGGCGCGTGCTCGGCTTCCTTGCCACCGCGCCGATCGCCATTCCCGGTATAGTGCTCGGCGTCGGCCTTTTCTTAAGCTACACGCGGCCGCCGTTCGTGCTCTACGGCACGCTGTGGATCCTGCTGATCGCCTTCGTCACCATCGCGCTGCCGTCGGCCTATCAGCAATTGCAAGCCGCATTCCGCACCATTCATCCCGAACTGGAGGATGCCAGCCGCATTCTCGGTGCCACCCGGCTGAAATCGCTCTGGCAGATTACCGCGCCGCTGCTGCGCACCGGCGTGATCGCGACCTGGTGTTTCATCTTCGTCGGGGTGATGCGCGAATTGTCTGCGGCGATCATTTTGTTTACCTCGGAAACCAAGGTGATCTCGGTGCTGATCTACGATCTCAACGAAAGCGGCGATCTTGGCGCCATTTCGGTGATCGGCATCGGCATGCTGATCATCACATTCAGCGTGGTGATCGTGGTCAACCGCATCCCCGGCTTCGGCAACGTGCGGTTCCGCACCTGATCATGGACGCGAAGCTTCCCCAGGTTTCCGTCGCGCAGCATCTGGCCGAGCGCATCGCGACGCTCCGCGCCGATACGCTGCCGCCTGCGGTTAGGCGGAAATGCGAGGACCTGCTGATCGACGTAGTCGGCCTCTGCGTCACCGCGCGCAACGAGGACTATATCAAGAGCGCGCTGGCCGGCTGCGACGATGATGGGCCCTGCACCGCGATCGGGCATGCGCGCACGCTGAGCGCGGCCAGCGCCGCTTTCGTCAATGGCGCCGCGGCGCACGGCGAAGACTTCGACGACACCTTCGAGGGCGGGCCAGTTCATGCCGGTGCGGTCATCGTGCCGGCGGTGCTGGCGGCGTGCGAGCGTCACAAACCCGATGGCGCTGCGGCGTTGTTCGGCATCGCGGTCGGCACCGAGGTGATGTGCCGCCTGTCCACGGTGGTGCCGAAAGCGGTGCACAAGGCCGGTTTTCATCCGACCGCGATTTTCGGCGTCATGGGCGCCGCCGCTGGCGTCAGCGCGGCGTTCGGTCTCAACGCCAAGCAAATCACCGACGCGCTCGGCATTGCCGGCAGTTTCGCGGGCGGCATTATCGAATATCTGGCTGAGGGCGCCTGGACCAAACGGCTGCACCCGGGTTGGGCCGCGCAATCCGCTATACGCGCTGCGCTACTCGCGCGCGGTGGCTTTCTTGGCCCGCGCACAGTCTTTGAAGGCGTACACGGGCTGTTTCACGGTTTTGCGCATACGACGCAAGGTGACTACGACGCGGTCACCGGCGACTTCGGTAAGCGTTGGGTGACCGAGACGTTGGCTTTTAAACCCTATCCATGCGGGACCATGGCGCATCCTTACATCGACTGCGCAAAGCGCCTTGCCGTGCGCGGCATCAAGCCAGGCGAGGTAAAGGAGCTGATCTGCGAGGTGGCGGAAGGCACTGTGCACCGGCTATGGGAACCGCTCCCCGACAAGCAGCGTCCGCCCAACGGCTATGCGGCGAAATTCGCGACGCCTTTTATTCTCGCCACCGGTTTTGTGCGCGGCAGCGTCGGGCTCGACGCCTTCACTGAGCAAGCGGTGCGTGACAAGGACGTGCTCGCACTCGCATCGAAGGTGCGCTACGTCATCGACCCTGATAATCCCTATCCCAACAATTTCACCGGTCACATCCGTGCGGTGCTCAACGACGGCCGCGTGATTGAGGAGCGTCAACCGCATTTCCGTGGTGGTACGCATGAGCCACTCACCCGTACGGACATCGAGGAAAAGTTTATGCTCAACGTCCGCCATGGTGGCTGGGACGACAAGCGCGTTACTGCCGTGCTTAGACAGCTGGCAAAACTTTACGAAGGCAAACTTGATCTGACCTACTTACGAGGGTAGCTACGGGTTATGGCTGACAACAAGGAACTTGCGGGCAAGGTTGCCATTGTCACCGGGGCCGGGCGCAATATCGGACGCGCCATTGCGCTCGCGCTCGCGCACGCTGGTGCCTCTGTCGTGCTCAATGTGCGATCGAATCAGGCCGAAGCCGATAGCGTCGTGCGCGAGATCGAGGCGGCCGGCGGCAGGGCGGTCAGTGTCCTTGGCGATGCCGGCAACGAGAAGACCGCCCCCGCGCTCGCTGATGCGGCGGTCAAAAAATTCGGCCGCATCGACATTCTTGTGAACAATGCCGCGCTCCGCCGCGAAAAATCCATCGTAGAGATGAGCTATGCCGAATGGCGCGAGGTGATGGATGTCATCCTCGATGGCACTTTCCGCTGCGTGCATGCCTGTCTACCGGCCATGAAAAAGAACGGTGGCAGCATCATCAATATTGGCGGCATGAGCGCGCATATCGGCTCGAAAAACCGCGCACACGTGATGACGGCCAAGGCCGCGCTGGTCGGCTTTTCTCGAGCGCTCGCCCACGATCTGGCTGCCGACAAGATTACTGCCAACTGCGTAGTACCGGGCGCAATCGACACGACGCGGCCAGCCTCGTCGCAGAACCCGGCCCATCACCTGACCCATGGCACCATTACTGGCGAGCGTGGCAAGTCCGAAGATGTTGCGGCCATGGTGCGCTACCTATGCGGTCCCGGTGGCCGCTACGTCACCGGCCAGACCATCCACGTGAACGGCGGTGCCTATCTCGGGTCATAGCGTCCATGTCGTGCGCGGCGGGCAGGGTGGCCGCGCTGGCTCTTAAGTGCTAATCCATCGTCCACGAGTGTTCCGGGTCACAACGAGGTTCCTATGTATTGCGAGCTAGGTCTTTACATCGATGGCAAATGGCTCAACGGCGAAGGCCGCAAGGGCGAGGACGTGATTAATCCCGCGACCGGCAAGGCGCTGGCGCATCTGCCGCATGCCAGCAAGGCCGATCTCGATGCCGCGCTCGCCGCCGCTGAAAAAGGATTTGCCGTGTGGAAGTCGACCTCGGCCTATGACCGCGCCAAGATCATGCGCAAGGCCGCCGACCTTGTGCGTGAGCGCTACGACCACATTTCCAAGGTCATGACCCAGGAGCAGGGCAAGGTTTATCCGGAGTCGCGTGCGGAAGTTCTCACCAGCGCCGACATCATCGACTGGTACGCTGAAGAGGGCCGAAGGGCTTACGGCCGCGTTGTGCCGGGACGGCAAAAGGGCGTACGCCAGATCGTGTTGCAGGAGCCGGTCGGCGTGGTTGCGGCTTTCACGCCCTGGAATTTTCCGACGCTAACGCCCGTGCGCAAGATCGCCGGCGCGCTTGCCGCCGGTTGCTCGCTCATCATCAAG
>DASWAK010000096.1:0-6763 GCA_036391175.1 Pseudolabrys sp. | reverse complement strand
TCGATCGCTGGCAGCTTTGCCGCAGCAGCCGCATAGAGGCAGATCGACCGCGCGAGACGATAGGGCTCGGTCAACTCGCCTTGAGTGTCGCGATTGGCCTCAGCGCCCAATTCAGCCGACAGATCTTCCGGGCCCCAGGTCAGCCCGATAAGCCGCGCACTCGCACCGCGGAATGTGCCAGCGGCAAACAGGCCGGCGGCGGATTCTACTCCCTGCGCCAGTATTTTGATTTGTCCTTCCGGCACGCCGGCAATGGCTTCTCGCGCAGTGAGCTTGGCATCGAGGTGCACGACACTGGCGCCGCCTTCCGCTTTCGGAAACACAATGGCGTCGGGCCTGCCCGTGACAATCGCGTCGAGGTCGGCGTCGGTCATGCCGGTATCGAGCCCGTTAATGCGCACGAGCAGGCGCGGGCGTTGTTTGGCTGCTCCAGCACGCTTGAGAAAATCCAGCGCAGCCACGCGCGCGGCGTCCTTATGCTCCGGTGCAATTGAGTCCTCCAGATCGACAATCACGGCATCGGCGCCGCTGGCCACGGCCTTGTCGAGCTTCGATCCGCCGTCGGCGGGAACGAACAGCAGAGAGCGCATTGAGGCGTCCTTATCGGCTGGAATTTAACCCAAATACGGCGAGGGTGCGCGGTTTTGGCGCGGGCCTTATTTACTTTGGGCGCATCCGCATGAAGGCCTGCCGGTGACACTCGGCGACCAGCGTGCCGTCTTGTTTGAAGGCCTTGTGATGAAATTCCACGATGCCGGCGCCCGGGCGCGATTTCGATTCGCGTTTGCTCACGACCTGCGTCGTGCAATGCACGGTGTCACCTTCGAATAGCGGATTTGGGAATTTCACATCGGTCATGCCAAGATTGGCAATCGTGGTGCCAACCGTCATGTCGGAGACCTGGATGCCGATCATAAGACCGAGGGTGAACAGCGAGTTCATCAGCGGCTGCCCCCAATCGGTTTCGGTCTCACAGAAGTGGCGATCGATGTGGAGCGGTTGCGGGTTGAGCGTCATGTTGGAGAATAACATGTTGTCCATCTGCGTTACCGTGCGCGTGTAACGGTGTTCGTAGGTCTTGCCGACCTCGAAGTCCTCGAAATAAAGGCCACCACGCTTGTGACGCTGGATCGTTTCCGCCATCGATTCCTCCGAACATCATTCAAAACGAGGGGCTGCAAATTCCTGTTTACGGTTCGTTTACCATAATTCATCCTGCCCGACAGGCCCGCGAGAGCTGTTGCGTCGCGTCATCCATAAGCCGAGACCTTTGCAAGGCGCAACACGATGGCCGCAACCCGGCTACCGCCAGTGCGGCCGCGATGTCTTCAATTTGTTCACCGATACCTGGCCCCAACGAGTGCAAGCTTTTCGGTGACAAAGCCTGATTTAGCGGTCCGGGTACGGCTCGCATGCTTAACAGCCCAACAATTTCTATGGTGAACGCTTTGTTAAGGCCCCTCGTCTAGGCTTGACCCTGCCATCAGATGGGTGGCGGTTCGTAGCGTCGGTCGTGCCACGATCGTTCGTCAGTTTTTACAGTGGGTACGCCAGGCGCCGCCCGGGGAACGCGCGGAGGCCACATCCCGCTAGCGCGCGCCTATATCTACTCCGATTTGTCGCCCGACGACCTCGCCGCCGCAGAAGGCGCGATGATCATGCTGTTGGACGATCCCTCGCCACTGGTCAGGCGCGCGCTCGCGGAGGTCTTTGCATCGGCTGACAAGGCGCCGCAGATCGTCGTACATGCGCTCGCGGCGGATCAACCGGACGTCGCGCTGCCGGTGCTGGCGCAGTCGCCGCTACTCCTTGACGATAATTTGGTCGATTTAATCGCGACAGGCCAAGCCGATGTGCAAACCGTCGTTGCTGACCGCCGCCCGTTATCACGCGGGCTTGCTGCCGCCGTCGCGGAAGTCGGCGTGGCGGAAGCCTGCCTTACGCTTCTGGAAAATCCTGACGCGGATATTGCGCCGTTCTCCATAGATCGCATCATCGACCGTTTCGGCCATTTGGCGCCGATTCGCGAAAACCTGCTGGCGCGGGAGGATTTGCCAATGGCGATGCGCCAGACGCTTCTCTCGAAGTTATCGCAGGCGCTTGCTGGATTCGTTGCCGCGCGGCAATGGTTGAGGCCCGAGCATGCCGAGCTTGCTGCAAAGGAGGCGTGCGAAAAGGCGACCGTAGCGCTCGCCGCCGACACGCGATACGAGGAAGTCGGCGCGCTGGTGCAGCACCTGCGTCAGAGCGGCCAACTCACCGCGGGAATGATATTACGCGCTCTACTGTCCGGGAACGTGGTCTTGTTCGAAGAGGCACTCGCGGAATTGTCGGGCGTGTCCATCGACCGCGTAACTGCCTATATTCACGATAAAAACATTTCCGGTTTTCGCGCGCTCTACCGCGCTGCCGACTTGCCCGAAGTTGCTTATCCGGCCTTTCGGGAAGCACTCGCGGCAATGCGCGCCGGCGCGTTGATTGGTGAACAGGGCGGGGCCGCGCGCCTCAAGCGCCGCATGGTCGAGCGTGTACTCGACGCATGCATGCATGAGCGTGGAGAGCAGGCCGCGTCACTGTTGGCATTGCTGCGACGCTTTGCAGTAGAGGCCGCGCGCGAGGAAGCTCGCCTGTTCTGCGACGATCTAGTCGCAGAAGCTTGCATTATTCAGGCTGACCAGTCTTGCGCCAACGCGCAGTTGGTAGCAGCGTAACTGGTTCTCCGCGACTTCTATCTGGTGTGATCGAGGGCGCCCTGAGGTGCTCAAGGACTATTCCTTCAGCAGCGCTGCCATGACCCGCTCCCGCGTCAGCGGCAAATCGCGAATACGGGCGCCGAGAGCATGAGACACTGCGTTTCCGATCGCTGCGGCGGTCGGTCCGGCCGTGACCTCGCCGACGCCGAGTGGCACCTCGTCCTTCGTGTTGAGCAGTGCAATTTCGATCTCCGGCACTTCGCTGAATTTCAGCACCGGGTAGGTCTCCCAGTCGAACGAGGCAACGCCGTTATCGAAGCGAACTTGTTCCTTGAGGACCCAGCTCGCCGACTGGATGATGCCCCCTTCGAGCTGGTTGATGACGCCATCGGGATTAATCACCAAGCCCGCATCGGCCGCGCACCACACGTGATGCAGACGAATTTCTTCGTCGACCGACAGCTCGACCACCACTGCGGAATACGCGGCGCGGTTCTTGTAGCGGGCGAAAGCAATGCCGCGGCCGGTTCCCGTGCCGCCCGACGCACCGCCTTTCCATCTGGCCATAGTGGCGACCTTCTCGATCACCGCGCGGGCGCGTGGATCGGTTGTAATCGACAGCCGATATTCGACCGGGTCCTTGCCGGCGCGCTCGGCTAGCTCGTCGATGCAGCATTCGAGCGCGAATACGTTCGGCATGGCGCCGAGCCCGCGTAACGCCGAGGTCCGCACCGGAGTTTCGGTCACTAGGTGATGCAGGATGCGTTTGGCGGGAATGTCGTAGAGCGGTTCGGCGTTGCGGGTGGCGCCGCCACCATTCGCCTCCGGCACGTCATTCGGTGGCGGTTCCGGCGGCGGATTGGGCAATGCGAGAGCGCCGAGCAGATTTCCGCCTGCGCCGGGGCGCAAATTGTGTGTCGGGCTCCAGATTTCTTGCGTCCAGTCGGCGGGTTTGCCAGCTTCGTCGAGCAGCGCACGAACTTTAACGATCATGGCCGGCGTTTTCGGCTCGTAAATGAATTCTTCCTCGCGCCGCCACCGCACGCGGATCGGCTGTCCCGGTTTCTGCATGGCGATGATCGCGGCGTCAGCGGCGGCATCGTCTGCACCGTTGTGTCCGTAGCAGCCCGAGCCCTGTAGGTGATGAACGGTGATAGAGGTCGGCTCAAGCTTGAGCGTCTTCGCTAACGCTGCCCGCAGCGGATAGACGCCCTGACAATGGGTCCATACCGTCAGTTTGGCGTCCTTGTAGAGTGCGAGCCCGCAGGAGGGCGAGATCGAGGCGTGCGCGAGATAGCCGCGTGTGTATGTCGCTTCGAAACGCTCTCTACCTTGTGGATTGCCTGCGTCGGGCGCGCCGAACACTCGCTCCACGACCGGCCTTTGCAACAACCAGCTGGCCTCCTGCTGGGCGGGGGTTGGGGCTTCGACGTTCTGCCATTTGACA
The DNA here is from genome assembly GCA_036391175.1 of Pseudolabrys sp. GTDB lineage: Bacteria > Pseudomonadota > Alphaproteobacteria > Rhizobiales > Xanthobacteraceae > Pseudolabrys. The sequence goes on along the minus strand of DASWAK010000096.1, from coordinate 2,623 downwards.
TGATTCACAGCGGCAACACCGGCTGCTTCGACCGCCGTCTCGTTGTCACCGAGAATAGCGAGGAAATCGCCGTTGCGGATGAACTCGATCGGCGCTTTGGCGGCGCGCCGGATGGCATTTTCATCGATTGAGCCAATGGTTGCGCCGCGGTTCGGCTGGCGGACCACGCGGGCGTGAACCATGCCGTTGATTTGCATGTCGTGAATAAAAACGCTCTGGCCGAAAATTTTTGCCGGCAAATCGAGGCGCTCGCTACTCGTACCGATGCTCTTAAGATCGGTGACGCGCTTGCTTACCCCGCCACCCGTCGCTTTGGTGGTGAGGTCCACCGCACCGGCGAGCGTCCAGTAGTCTTGCCCGGTCGATGTGCCGTTGCGGTAGATGCTGCCGTCGCGGATGGACAAATCATTCGCCTTGCAGCCAAGCACTTTCGCGGCGTGATCAAGAAACAGCGCGCGCACGTCAGCGCAAGCCTGCCGCATAGCCACGCCACCGAACTGGATCGATTGGCTACCGGCGGTGTAGCCCTCGTTTGGCGCCTTCTCGGTGTCGCCGGATCGGATCGTAATACGCTCTATTGCGACGTCGAGTTCATCAGCGGCAATCTGCGCCATGGCGGTCAGCACGCCCTGGCCGAGTTCAACCCGGCCAGTGAGCACGGTCACTTTGCCCGCGGCAGGGAAGCCCACCCAGCGGTCAAGTTCCGGGTTGGCATCAAGCGGACCGGGCAGGGGAGCATTCATCGGCTTGCTCCCGTCCGCAGGACTGCCGCTGCCTTTTCCACAGCACGCATGATGCGGTTATGTGAGCCGCAGCGGCAAATATTGCCGTCGAGCGCTTGAGCAATTTCCGCACGCGATGGTTTCGGGTTCTTGTCGAGGAGTGCCTTAGCTGCAATTAGAATTCCCGCAAGGCAATAACCGCACTGGCCAGCCTGCTCGTCGAGAAAGGCCTGTTGCAGCGGATGAGGGCGCTCGGCGCTGCCCAGGCCTTCAACGGTAACGATCTTTTTTCCAGCCACACTCCAAACCGGTTTGGTGCAACACTTCTCCGGTGCGCTGTCGATCAGCACCATGCAGCAGCCACACTGCTCGAGCCCACAGCCGAAGCGCGTGCCCATGAGGCCAAGTTCGTTGCGCAACACGTCAAGCAACGGCGTCTCTTCATTATCGAGCGACACGCTGACGGCCTCGCCATTGACTGAAAAATTGAATTTTTTGGGCAATCGTGCTACTAAAATCCGAACTGCTCGCGCAGAATGCGCTCATCAAGATTGTGGCCGGGATCAAACAGCATGTTGATTGATATGTTGTGGTCCATGCTGACGTCGACGTTGCGTACCGATCGTACTTCATCATGGTCGGCAACGGCTGCGACCGGTCGCTTGTCCGCCTCCATCACGTCGATCGTAACCTTCGCTTTATTCGGCAACAATGCGCCGCGCCATCGTCGAGGCCGGAATGGGCTGATCGCCGTAAGCGCAAGCAATGGCGCGTTGATTGGAATGATCGGGCCTTGTGCAGAGAGGTTATAGGCGGTGGAACCGGCGGGCGTTGCCACCAGCACACCGTCCGCGATCAGTTCTGCAAGCCGTTCCTGCCCGTCGATCAGGATACGCAAGTGCGCTGCCTGCGCACTCTGCCGGAACAGCGAGACCTCGTTAATGGCACGATGCTCGTGGGTCCGTCCTTGTGCGTCACGCGCCCGCATCACCAGCGGGTGGATAACAGTGATATGGGCAGCCGCGAGCCGTTCGACCAAATGCTCCTCGACGAATTCATTCATCAGGAAGCCGACCGTCCCGCGGTGCATGCCGTAGATCGGCTTGCCGGAATTCATGAACTTGTGCAGGGTCTGCAACATCAATCCGTCGCCGCCGAGCGCGACAATCACATCGGCTTTTGCGGGGTCGGTATTGCCATAGCGCTTTTCGAGCCGCGCATACGCCTCGCGCGCTTCCGGCGTCTGGCCGGCGACGAAGGCAATATGCTGAAAAGGCTTGAGCTGCTGGCTCATTGAGGGACCTGACGATGGAACGCGCGGTGCTCGTCTATACGACTTGGCCATCGATTGTCGAGGCGGAGCAGGCCGGGCGGACAATCGTCGAGCGGCGGCTCGCGGCTTGCGTCAATATCCTGCCGGGAATGATCTCGCACTATTGGTGGGAAGGCAAAATTGAACGGGCAGAAGAGGTCGTCATGATTATCAAAACCCGCACCTCAATGGCCGAACCCCTGCGCAGGGCAGTGAAAGAACTTCACACATATACCACGCCAGCTTTCATGGTGCTGCGTGTAGAGAACGTTGACCGCGATTATCACGCTTGGATAGTGCAAGAGGCCTCCCAATAGCATCATGCCCGGCGCAAGGCCGGGCATGACAAGGGAAGTACACCTCAGCAGGCCGTTAGTAGGTCGCGCTGCCGTCGATCACGGCTTTCAGTTGGCGATACTCCTCGCAGGTGGTGTTGCCGCAGATCAGTTGCACCTTCTGCAAGTCCTCCAGCGCCTTGAGCCGATTACCCTGCTCCATCTGCCACATGCCGTAATAGGACCATGTGCGCACGTGGTTGGGGTCGGCCTTGAGTGCGGCCTCGTACCAGATTTTTGACTGGTCGTAGTTG
>DASWAK010000095.1:0-10777 GCA_036391175.1 Pseudolabrys sp. | reverse complement strand
GCCCAGATTTGACCATTCAACTATGGCGACGACGCGTTGAGCTCCAGCTACCGGTGTTCTATCTCATCGCTGATCCGGAATTCATCAAACGGCGTGCTCATTTGCTTGGCGTGGATGCTGCTTTGAGCGTGGTGACGCCGGCACAAGCAGGCGAAACCTTTAGGCGTGCCCTGCCGATTACGCCGCTAGATACGCCCACAACGGCGGAGCCTGGCAAACCCGATGCTTCGAGCGCTCCCGCCGCGATTGCCTCAATACGCCGCGCGGTCACAGATGTGATGGCAGGCCATGCCGCCGCCATCGTTACCAATCCCGTAGCTAAGAACGTGCTCTATCGTTCTGGCTTTGCCGAGCCAGGCCATACAGAATTCCTCGCCAAGCTTGTGCAAGAAGCGACGGGCAAGGCCATGAGACCGGTGATGATGCTGTGGTCGCCGGAACTTGCTGTGGTGCCAGTCACCATCCATTTGCCATTCAAGGATGTAGTCACACAACTCACATCCGAGCTGGTGGTGGAGACCGGACGCATCGTCTCGCACGACCTCACCGCACGCTTCGGCATTACGCGTCCGCGCATCGCGGTCGCTGGCCTCAACCCGCACGCGGGTGAAGAAGGAACTCTTGGCGAGGAGGATGGGGCAATAGTGGCGCCGGCAGTCAACCGGCTGCAGGCAGAGGGCATAGACGCAGTGGGGCCGTTACCGGCCGACACTCTGTTCCATGAGCGAGCGCGCGCCACCTACGACGTTGCACTCTGTATGTATCACGACCAGGCGCTGATCCCGATCAAAACGCTCGCCTTCGACCATGCAGTGAACGTGACGCTCGGCCTCCCGTTCGTGCGCACCTCGCCCGACCACGGCACCGCATTCGATATCGCGGGAAAGGGCACCGCTGATCCATCGAGCCTGGTAGCAGCGCTCACGCTCGCTGCGCGCCTCTCGGCGACCGCACCCGCGCTTGTCCCTGCAAAATAATGGCGCAGATTGATGACCTGCCGCCGCTGCGCGAGGTCATACGCCGGCACGGACTTACGCCGAAGAAATCTCTCGGCCAGAATTTCCTGTTCGATCTCAATCTGACGGCGCGCATTGCGCGAGCGGCCGAGCCGCTTGAAAACATTACAGTGGTGGAAGTCGGCCCCGGCCCGGGTGGACTTACGCGCGCGCTGCTGGCGCTTGGCGCCCGCCGCATAGTCGCCATTGAGCGCGACCAGCGTGCAATCGCCGCGCTTGAAGAAATCGCCGCGCGCTACCCCGGGCGGCTCGAGATTATTACAGGCGACGCCCTTAGCGTCGATCCGCGCGAGCAACTTGGGCCGGAACGTGCCCGCGTGGTAGCGAACCTGCCATTCAACATTGCCACTGCTCTGCTGATACGTTGGCTTACGATCGAGCCCTGGCCGCCGTGGTATGACTCGTTGCTGCTGATGTTTCAGCGTGAAGTCGCCGAACGCATCGTCGCCGCGCCGGGGAGTAAGTCGTACGGGCGCTTGTCGGTGCTTGCGGGTTGGCGCACAGAGGCAAAAATTCTGTTCGACGTGGCACGGTCGGCGTTCGTGCCTCCGCCAAAGGTAACGTCGTCGGTGGTGAGACTGACGCCGCGGCGGGTACCGCTCGTCTGTGACTCGGCAGCACTTCAGCGCGTGACTGAGGCCGCCTTTGGACAGCGCCGCAAGATGCTGCGGCAAAGCCTAAAGACCTTAGGCGTGGATGCAGCGGCGTTACTCGCCGATGCCGGCATCGAACCAACCGCCCGAGCCGAGGAAATTCCGTTCGATGGCTTCGTCACACTGGCGAATGTTTTCTCTGGGCAGGCGAAAAGCCGCGTGTGATACGTTCCAGATGATGCAACTGTACCGCCAATCCTTGACCGGCTACGGCACGCCCTTGTGCGAGACCGTCGTTGAGCTGCCACGACCTCAAGGGTCCGAAGTGTTGGTGCGAATTGAGCGGTGCGGCGTCTGCCATTCCGATCTGCACATGCAGGATGGCTACTTCATGCTCGGCGATGGCAAGAAGCTCGATGTGCGCGCAGGTCGCGCCTTGCCTTTTACACTCGGGCACGAGATCGCCGGAGTGATCGAGAGCATGGGACCGGAGGCTGATGCAAAACCCGGCGCCAAGGTCGCGGTCTATCCCTGGATCGGTTGCGGACAATGCGCTGCATGCAAATTTGGTGATGAAAATATTTGCACCGCTCCGCGTCATCTTGGGGTTACGGTCGACGGCGGCTTTGCCACACATGTGTTGGTGCCACATCCGCGTTACCTAATCGACTACGTGCCACTGTCGCCAGGCTATGCCGGCGCGTTGATGTGCTCTGGGCTCACGGCTTACGCGGCGCTCAAGCGCCTTGCCAGCCGTGCGGCGCGCGCACCCCTTTTGTTGATCGGCCTCGGTGGGGTCGGACTGATGGGTCTTGCGCTTACGCGCGCCATGTATGGGACTGCGCCGTTTGTCGCCGATATTGATGCCAAAAAACGCGAGGCGGCACTCGCAGCCGGTGCAGCAGAAGCCTTCGATCCCGCCGATCCAAGCGCCCGCAAGGCGCTGTTCAAGACGAGCGGCGGTATTTACGCCGCCTGCGATTTTGCCGGTTCCGATGCCTCGCTGAATTTTGCGACTGGCGTACTAGCCAAAGGCGGCAAGGTGGTGGTCACCGGCCTGATCGGCGGCGACTATTCAACCGCGGTCGCCATGTTTCCGCTCAAGGCGATGACAATTGAAGGCACCACGACCGGAACGCTTAAGGAAGCGCGTGAGCTGATCGATCTGGTACGCACCAAAAATGTCAGCCCGCCGCCAATCGCCGAACGGCCGTTTGATCAGGCATCAAAGACGCTTGACGACCTACGTGCGGGACTCATTATCGGGCGCGTAGTTCTTACCGCTTAGAGTTTCGCCTGAAGGCCACGCACGAAGTCGTACAGCCCAGGCTGGCGTTCGCGCTTAAGCCGTTCGGCTGAAAGGATTGCCTTTACGTCGCCGAAAGCCTGCGCGATATCGCGATTGATCACCACATAGTCGTACTCTGCCCAATGGCTCATCTCATCGGCGGCTTTTGCCATGCGACGGTGGATAGTTTCGTAATCGTCTTGGGCGCGCATGTGTAGACGTCGTTCCAATTCCGGAATCGATGGCGGCAGCACAAACACGGTCACGAGATCATTGCGCGCCTTGTCGCTTAATTGTTGAGTGCCCTGCCAGTCGATATCGAACAGGACGTCACGGCCGGCGGCAAGCGCGTCCATCACAGGCTTGGCCGGCGTGCCATAATAGTTGTCGAATACCTCGGCCCATTCCAGCAGTTCGCTCTTTTCAATAAACGCATCAAACCGCTTGCGATCGATAAAATGATAGTCGCGGCCTTCTTTTTCACCGGGACGAATCTTTCGCGTCGTTACCGACACCGACAGCATCACATCTTTGTCTTCGTTGAGCAATTTACGTGACAGCGTTGTTTTGCCGGCGCCCGAGGGCGACGACAGCACCAGCATCAGCCCGCGCCGGGCGATCAACGCTGTTTCCGATCGCTTTACCATCAATTCGTTACTCCAGGTTTTGCACCTGCTCGCGAAACTGTTCGATGACGGTTTTCAGTTCAAGACCGATGTTGGTCAGCTCCACGTCATTGGCCTTGGCGGTGAGCGTATTCGATTCGCGGTGCAATTCTTGCGCCAGAAAATCAAGCTTACGGCCGATCGCGCCGCCATCGGAGAGAAGCTTCTTCGCCTGCGCCACGTGCGACGCGAGCCTGTCGAGCTCTTCACGGATATCGGCCCTGGTCGCCAGCAAGACCGCCTCCTGGTGCAGCCGGTCGGAATCGAAACGCTCCGACGCGGACAGCAACGTTGCCACCTGCTCGGCAAGCCGCGCCTTGATCGCCTCTGGCTTGCGCCCGGGACTTTTATCGGCGCGAGCAGTAAGCGCTGCGATCTCGTTGATGCGCGTCGAAAGCAAACGGCCGAGAGTTACACCTTCCGCATGCCGCATGGCGACGAGCTCTGCGAGCACCTTCTCGAAGCTGGCAATGATGGCTGCCTCGGCGGCGCGATGGTCCTCCTCGCGCTCCTCCTCTTCAGTGATCTCGATCACGCCCTTGAGCGACAGAATTCCGTCGAGCGCAGGCGGCGCAGCCTCAACCTTACCGCTGAGCGACTTTAGCGTCGACAGCACGGCGCCAAGCACGGGCTCGTTAACCCTTACCGCGGGCGCTACGCCCTTGCGCTCGACCGTGAGATTGGCGTAGACGGTGCCACGCGACAGCTTTTCAGAGCCGAGCTTGCGCGCCGGCATCTCGATTGCGTCCCAACCCTGGCCGAGACGAAAGCGCAGATCGAGGCCCTTGGCGTTAACCGATTTGACCTCCCAGCTCCAGACATAGGAGCCCGCGACGCCGTGGCCGCGAGCAAAGCCGGTCATGCTCGACAGAGCCATGGGTGTTCGTCTCGTGTGCTGTCTGTTCGAAAGCGCGGCGACCTTAGCCGCGAGAGGTTAACGTCACAAGCCTAGGGCTTGGCACCATTCGGTGAGCCGGATGGCGCAGATGGCGTCGCATTGCCATTGCCATGCTCAATTCCACGCAGACGCGCGACGTTCTTCTGGTGCTCGACGTAGTTATCCGAGAACACATGGCCGCCGGTACCGTCCGCAACGAAATAGAGCTCCTTTGTTCGTGCGGGATTTGCGGCTGCTTCGAGCGAGGCGCGACCGGGGTTGGCGATAGGCCCAGGCGGTAGACCGTCAACCACGTAGGTATTGTAGGGCGTCGGCTGCTCAATCTCGCTTTTCAGGATTGGACGGCCAAGCGAGCCTTTGCCGCCGGTCAGGCCATAGATGATCGTGGGATCCGACTGAAGGCGCATTTTGCCCTTGAGCCGATTGACGAAAACGGCAGCGACCCGCGTGCGCTCGTCCGGTTTGCCGGTTTCTTTTTCCACGATTGAGGCAAGAGTTACTAACTGCTCCGGCGTCTTGACGGGCAGGTCCTGCATTCGGTGTTCCCACACTTCCTGCAATACGCGTCGGTGCGCTTGCTGCATGCGCTGGATGATCTGTTCGCGCGTCATCCCGCGAGTAAACCTGTATGTTTCCGGCAGTAGCGTACCCTCGCGCGGGATTTCCTTAATCTGGCCGGTAAGCGCACTGTTTTCCAGGAGGCGGGCGACGATTTGCTCGGACGTCAGTCCCTCGGGGACGGTAAAGACGTGCTGCACCACCTTACCTTCGATAATAGTATCGACAACATCGGAAACGCTGGACTGTTTGCTGAACTGATATTCGCCGTACTTAAGCTCGCCGCGCGCCTTGAGCACGATCACGCCGCCCATGAATACATATGGCTGGTCGATTACACCTTCGCGCTGCAACAGGTCGGCGATGTCACGAATACCAAGACCACGGGGAATGTTGACTACCCTATCCTCAGCGAGCGGACCGGGCGCTTCGAACCACTGCTTGCCGATGAACAGACTGGCCCCGATCGCAATAGACACCACAACGAGCAGCGTGAAGATCGCATTTCCAACAACTACGATTGGATGACGCACGCGCCGTAAATGGCGGCTCGGAAGAGGCACTCTCTCCGGTTCGAGCGCGGCACGCGGACTGCGCGGCAATGGCGGCTTGCCGGCCGGTGGACCGCCGTTGTCGCCGCCCGATGGTAGATTGGAATTCACTTACCCCGCTCCGCTGTCACCACCGGCATTCTACCCTTGTTGCACTTAGCTGCGTGGGCGCAAAAAACATCATCAGATTTCGCACGCTATAAAAAATTGTGGCGAAAACTTGGGCGCTCGCCCGGCGCAGGCTCCTAGGCAGTGTAACGACGGAAAATCAGCGAGGCGTTTGTTCCACCGAAGCCGAACGAATTCGACAGCGCGGTGTCGATATCGCGTTTGCGCATCTGGTGGGGGACCAAGTCGATCGGCGTGTCGACCGAGGGATTATCGAGATTGATCGTGGGGGGCGCAACCCGATCGCGGATTGCAAGGATGGAGAAAATCGCTTCGACCGCACCGGCTGCGCCGAGCAGATGACCGATGCAGGATTTCGTCGATGACATGGACATGTGGCCGGCGGCATTGCCAACCAGCTTCTGCACGGCCCCGAGTTCGATCTCGTCACCGAGCGGCGTCGAGGTACCGTGCGCGTTAATGTAGTCAATGTCGCCGGCTGAAATGCCCGCGCGGCGAATGGCAGCATTCATGCAACGCAGTGCCCCGTCGCCGTCTGGCGCCGGGGCCGTAATGTGGTAGGCGTCGCCCGACAAGCCGTAGCCGACTAGCTCCGCATAGATCTTTGCGCCGCGCGCCTTCGCATGATCGAGCGCCTCCACCACGACCACACCGGCGCCCTCGCCCATTACGAAGCCATCCCGGTCCTTGTCGTAGGGACGAGAAGCGCGAGTCGGATCATCGTTGAAGTTGGTTGAGAGCGCTCGCAGTGCCGAGAATCCCGCAAGCGATATGCGATTGACCGGCGACTCCGCTCCGCCTGCCACCATCACTTCGGCATCGCCCAGAGCTACCAGGCGGGCCGCATCACCGATCGCATGGGCGCCGGTCGAACAGGCGGTAACCACCGCATGGTTCGGCCCCTTCAGCCCAAACGCAATCGACACAAAACCAGAGGCAAGATTGATGATGCGGCCGGGGATGAAGAATGGTGATACCCGGCGAGGGCCCTTCTCATGCAGCGCGACAGCGGTTTCCGCGATGCCCTCGATGCCGCCGATGCCGGAACCGATCAGCACGCCAGTCGTGGTCTGCTCATCGTAGGTCTTCGGCTGCCATCCGGCATCATCAAGCGCCTGACGGGCAGCGCACATCGCGAAGACGATAAACTCGTCGACTTTGCGCTGCTCCTTCAGCTCCATCCATTGATCGGGATTATAGGTGGCATTCGAACCGTCACCGCGCGGGATTACGCAGGCAATTTTGCAAGCGATATCAGAGACGTCGAAGCTATCGATCTTCTTGGCGCTGCTCTCGCCCTTGAGCAGCCGCGTCCAGGTTGGCTCCACACCGCACCCGAGCGGCGTAAGCATTCCCAATCCCGTGACAACGACACGTCTCATAGCCGGCTCCGAGCGAAATCATTCGCGCCGATGCATTGCGCACAGCCCAAAAGCCAATGACGAGCGAAGTAACTAAGCAGCGGCGTGGCGCGTCTGCTCAGCTTTTGGCGTTCTTTTCGAGAAATTTAACGGCATCGCCGACGGTCAAGATAGTCTCGGCGGCATCATCTGGAATCTCGCAGCCGAATTCTTCTTCGAAGGCCATCACGAGCTCGACGGTGTCAAGACTGTCGGCGCCAAGATCGTCGATGAAACTCGCTTTATCGGTCACCTTCTCGGGCTCTACACCCAAGTGCTCCACGACGATCTTTTTCACCCGCTCGCCAATGTCACTCATCGTTCCAACCTCGTGCTTTTTAGATTGGGCTACGATCCGAAATCAGATCGCAACCATCGCGGTAAGGCCTCGTCGTCGTTGACGGTAATGAGACGATCCCCAATTGCGGAATATCTCTTGCGACTTCCGCGACTAGCCGCCCCAGCCGGGCCAAAGTTCGGTTACCATACTTCAAATGCGTTGACTAGCGCGTGACGGCGAAGCGAGCAAGCCTTGAAAAACCGGCATTTCCACCTCCTATTTGCACACTAGCTTTTCCAAAAAACCGGTCCCCAATTTTGGGGTAATACGCTAGAGCATGGCCATCCCGCCGTTAACGTGGATAGTCTGCCCATTAACGTAAGCGGCTTCATTCGAGGCTAGAAAAACTGCCGCCACTGACACCTCTTCAGGCGTCCCAAGCCTGGCAGCCGGGATGCGCGTGAGTATCGCTTCACGTTGCTTCTCGTTTAACTTCTCGGTCATAGCCGAAGCGATCAAACCTGGTGCAATACAATTGGCGGTGATGTTCCGCTTGGCGTATTCCGCGGCCACCGACTTGATCATTCCCACTATCCCAGCCTTGGAGGCCGTGTAATTTCCCTGTCCTGGGTTACCTGTAAACCCAACCACAGAGGAAATAGCGATCACGCGGCCCCATCGGCGGCGCATCATGCGTGATACTGCAGCACGGGTAAGCCGGAATGTGGCGGTCAGATTTACAGCGATCACATTGTCCCAATCCTCGTCGCGCAGTTGTACGAAAAGATTGTCGCGGTTGACGCCGGCATTGGCGACCAGGATGTCGAGTTTCTCCATTTTTTCCTCTGCGCTGGGCACCAGTGCCTCGACCGCATTCTTATCTGCGAGATCGCAGGGCAGCACATGTACACGATCGCGCAGTGCGGCGGCGATGGCGTCGAGCGCGTCTTTGCGCGTGCCGGAGATCGCAACGGTTGCACCTTGCGCATGCAGCGCACGCGCGATCGCGCCGCCAATCGCCCCACTCGCGCCTGTCACTAGCGCAGTCTTGCCGGTCAAGTCGAACATCATATGCTCCTCCCCGGCTTGAAGGTGGCGACATCCTCAGGGCTGCCGATAGCACTGATGGTGGCGCCTTCGACGAGCCGCTTGATTAAACCGCTTAGCACCTTGCCGGCACCAACCTCATAGAAATTCGTGACGCCCGCGTCCGCCATAAACAGAACCGACTCACGCCAGCGAACGGTACCGGTGACCTGGGCGATCAGCGCACGCACAATCTCGGCAGGATCGCGTATAGCCTTAGCCAGCACATTGGCAACGACCGGCACGGTAGGCGACTTGACGGATACTTTCGCCAGCGCATCGGCCATGACCTTGGCTGCTGGCTGCATCAGCGCACAATGGAACGGGGCGGATACCGGCAATAGCATCGCCCGTTTAGCGCCTTTTGTTTTGGCGATTTCCACCGCGCGCTCGACCGCGGCTTTACAGCCGGATACGACCACCTGACCGGCGCCATTATCGTTAGCAGCCTGGCACACTTCGCCTTGCGTAGCTTCTGCGGCAATCGCTGATGCCGTATCGAATTCGAGACCGATCAGCGCCGCCATGGCGCCTGCGCCAACCGGTACCGCCTTCTGCATCGCCTGTCCCCGCGTGCGTAATAGCCGTGCCGCGTCTGCAACGGTAAAGGCGCCGGCCGCGGCAAGCGCTGAATATTCGCCGAGCGAGTGGCCGGCGACGAATTGCGCATCGCGCGCTAAATTCAGTCCTGCTTCGGCCTCCAGCACACGTAGGGTCGCAAGTGAAACCGCCATCAGTGCGGGTTGTGCGTTTTCGGTGAGCGTCAGAGTGTCAGCAGGTCCTTCGAAGATGATGGTGCTGAGTTTGCTATCGAGAGCGGCATCCACTTCTTCGAACAGCTGACGCGCGGCTGTAAAATTCGTAGCCAGCGCCTTCCCCATCCCGACGGTCTGACTGCCTTGCCCGGGAAATACGAAAGCGACCGCCATGTCTTGTCCGCTATTTGTTGCCTATGCGCCGAAATCGGGCCGAAAAACACTTCGTTACCGGTTCTGTCAAGTTTCGACGCTAGTCGTAACTTTGCGACAACACTCGTTCCGTCAGGATTCACGTTAATCTTTCAAAGGCCAAGGCGACCTGATCACCGTTACCCTTCGAAATGCAACTTGGGACCGCACTCCGTCTAATACCCGAGTGGTACGAGTAATTCGTCGCCGCGTTGATTTGCCTTGCCTTTTTCCGAAAACCCCCTATAAACCGCGCGCTCCGTTGATCCTGGTTGGAAGCTGAACGGACGGCCGGCTGACCTAATTGTTAAGTCGGTAGGACCTGGTGGGTCCGGCGTCCCGTGCTTCCGCCTTCAGAGCATTCGAGCCTTTCCCCGAAGGGCTCGAGGGGCTTGGCGCCGGGATTAAGTCCCGGTCCTTAATCCCGGGACTTAAACAAGGGAAGGGCATCTCATGCCATTGTACGAACACGTCTATCTCGCGCGCCAGGACTTGAGCGCGCAGCAGGTGGATGAATTGACCGCACAATTGTCCGGCGTCATTGAGCAAATGGGCGGCAAGGTCACCAAGAACGAATATTGGGGCTTGAAGTCCCTCACCTACCGCATCCGCAAGAACCGCAAGGCGCACATGACGCTGCTCAATGTCGACGCGCCGCCGGTTGCGCTTAACGAGATCGAGCGCCAGGAGCGGCTCAACGAAGATGTGCTGCGCTATCTCACCATCCGCGTCGAAGCGCACGAAGAAGGCCCGTCAGCGATGATGCGCAAGTCGGACCGTGATCGCGACGAGCGTGGTGACCGCGGCGGACGCCGCCCGCGGCGCGACGAGGGTGGGGACGACATTGACGTTGTCGAAGTCGGCGCGGTGGAGGAATAAGCCATGGCATTCTCACCGCAAGGCGGCGCACGCCGCCCATTTTTCCGTCGCCGCAAGACCTGCCCGTTCTCCGGCGCCAACGCACCCAAGATCGACTACAAGGACGTCAAACTGTTGCAGCGTTACGTATCGGAGCGCGGCAAGATCGTGCCGAGCCGCATTACCGCGGTGTCAGCGAAGAAACAGCGCGAGCTGGCACAGGCGATCAAACGTGCACGCTTTCTCGGCTTGCTGCCTTATGTAATACAGTAAACAACAAGGCTTCAGGGGACACCCTGAAGCCGATGGTTGGGGCGGACGTAGTATTCCGTCTCTAACCGCTCAAAGGAGCGGGACAGCTTGTGATGATGTATTTCACAGTTATAGGGATCGGTTCCGGCGCCGTGGCGGCCTTGTTGTTCGCCTCGGTGACTTCGGGGACGTTGCTGTCGATACCGCTGTTCTATCTCGCGCCACTGCCGATCATGATCGCCGGCCTGGGTTGGAG
>DASWAK010000094.1:0-11317 GCA_036391175.1 Pseudolabrys sp. | reverse complement strand
TAGTCAATGATTTTGGTCGCGCGTTCACTGACGCTGGTTTTGGAAACAAGTTTCGCGATTGGTGCGACCAAGCCGGGTTGCATCATTGCTCCGCACACGGTTTGCGTAAGGCTGGCGCGACGATAGCCGCTAACAACGGTGCTACGTCGCGACAGCTTATGAGCATGTTCGGTTGGGAAACCTTGAAGGAGGCCGAACGCTACACGCGCGCTGCCGATCAAGTGAAGTTGGCAGAGGGTGCTATGCACCTGATTGAGCATGAACCAATGCGAAGTCAGAAGAACGTCGAAGAGCAAAAGGCAAAACCGTGAACAAACGTTGTCCCACTTTCACAGCCGGTGGGACTTTTTGCGAAAAAAGTTGAGCTATTTCAAATCTGTTTTTCAGGGATGGTGCCCAGGGGCGGAATCGAACCACCGACACCGTGATTTTCAGTCACGTGCTCTACCAACTGAGCTACCTGGGCGCCGGGCCGGCCCAAGTGGGCCGCTCAGCAAGGCGCGGGCGTTATAAAGGCTCGAATCCACACTGTCCAGAACACCGCCCCAGTACGCCGGACCTATGGTTTGATGCCAATAGCTGCGCGGAACCGCTCTTTCAGCACGACACCGTCGCGCAGCGGCAGCACGCGGGGTGGCTCCTCGGCTGCAATCAGTACGCGGGCGAAAAGCATCTCGCTGAGATGTTTCAGCCGGCGGGCAAGATCGACCAAGGCTCCCTCATCGCGTATATCGAGACAGGTCCCCATGCCGCAGGCGCCAGCTACACCAATGAGGTCGACTCCGCTTTGAGTATGGCTCGGCTGCATACCGGTTTCGCCATAAACGCCATTGTCGAAAACAATCACAGCAAGATTGGACGGCCGCTGGATACCGATGGTCGCAAGCGAACCGAGCCCCATCAGCATCTCCCCATCGCCCGTGATCACGGCAACGCGCCGCTTCGGCTGCGCTAACGCGAGGCCTAAGCCAATCATGGCGGCGCCGCCCATGGCGCCCCAGAGGTAGAAGTTGCGGTCGTTGTCGCCGGCGGCTGCCACATCCCAAGCGGTCGAGCCAAGGCCGGGAATCAGCAGCAGATCTTCGCCGCGATTGGCGAGCAGCGTGGCCATGGCGGCGCGGCGTTCGAGCCTCATTTAGTCCACACCTTCTTGCCGATCAGCTGCTGCGACAGGATCACGGCGGCGATGCGTTCGTCCCCGAAAGCCCGTTGCACGGCGCGTTCGGCGGCACCGGCGACTTCTTCCGGCGTGTGCGCGCGGTAGACCTTTGCCTCGCACAGCTTGAGCACGGGGTCGACGATCGATCCCATCGGCACCTGCCATGGATTGAACTCCTCCCACTCGCCACGCATCGTGATCAACACCAGCAGTGGAAAGCGACAGGTCCGCGCCAGCGAAAACATATTGATGCAATTGCCGACGCCGCTCGATTGCATCAGCAGCGCGGCACGCTCGCCCCCGAGCCAGGCGCCTGCCGACAGCGCGACGCCCTCCTCTTCCGTGGTGAGCACCACGTCGCAAATTTCACTGTCGGCGCGACAGCGGTCAATTAAACGTGCGTGGCCGGCATCGGGCACATAGCCGATCTGTCGCACGCCTCCACGTTTGAGCGTTTCGAATAGCCGGTCCGGCCAATCATTAGCTCGCGTGGTCATTTCTCGCCCGTTTCACTTTCGGCCGGCCGGCCTCCATCCTCGTCTTCATCTTCCTTCGCCGGAACCGCATAGACACCGGAAAGCCATCGATTGAGATCGATATCCGCGCAGCGCTTGGAGCAGAACGGCTTGAATGCCGGCTCGACCGGCTTGCCGCAGATGGCACAGGAACGCGCGGCGGATGTTTTGCGGTCGATTTCGTTCATAAGCGCGCCCGCTTTCCTGTGACGGCTCACGCAGCCCATCACACCGCGTTCAGCCAGCCAAAGCGAACCGGATAGCCCTCGCCGCCCAGTAGCGTCATGGCTTCGTAAAGCGGCAAGCCGACAACATTGGTATATGAGCCGACAATCTTCACGATGAAACTGCCGGCAATACCTTGCGCCGCGTAGCCCCCTGCCTTGCCACGCCATTCGCCCGAGGCAAGATAGGCTTCGATATCTTCTTCCGACAGCCGTTTGAAACGTACGCGCGTTTCCACCAGGCGCTGGCGGAACGTCCCTTTCGGAGTGACCAGGCAAATAGCGGTGTAGACTCGGTGATTGCGACCCGAAAGCAGGCGCAGGCATTGCGCCGCCTCGTCGAGCAACTCTGCCTTGGGAAGAATACGCCGGCCAACCGCCACCACCGTATCGGCGGCCAGAATATAAGCGCCGCGCAATTCGTCATCCAGGTTCACATTTTCTAAAGCCGCTGTGGCCTTAGCCTGGGCGAGCCGGGTTGCGTAGGCGCGCGGAATCTCGCCGCGACGCGGGGTCTCGTCGAGGTCCGCGGGCTTGAGCGCGTCGGGTTCAATTCCGGCCTGATTGATCAGAGCAAGTCGGCGAGGCGAACCAGAAGCGAGCACGAATTTGGGACGACCGATCATCTGTCCGCGTGGTAGCGATGATTTGAGGAACGCTTTGAATGGGCGCGAAAGCTAGCGGAATGGGCTCATTTTAACAACCCGACACGGGCCAGCGGTCTCATTCATTGCCACCGTGCGGTTGTCCGAAACGCTCGCGTATTCGAGCCATCAACTGATCCCGCACTTCACGATACGCATTGAGTCGCTGTTCGCGGCTGCCTTCACCGGCGGTCGGATCCGCCGTCGGCCAATATTCGACTTCGGCCGTCATCTTTCGGGTTAATTCCAATGCCTTGTGATGGGCGGGCGGCGAGAGCGTCACGATGAGATCGAAATTGAGCCCTTCCAGGTCATCCAGTTCTTCGAACGTAATCGGCTTGTGACGGGAGATGTCTATACCGATTTCCTCCATCGCAGCGACCGCGAAGGGATCGAGTTCGCCCTTCTGCACCCCGGCTGAGCCGGTATAGACAGTCGTCCCGAACATCTGTTGGAGCAACCCAGCAGCCATCGGCGAGCGCACGGCGTTCATACCGCAGGCAAACAGGACCGCGTGGGGGCGCAAAGAGCGCTCGGGTGCGGTCATCCGCAGTTTATTGCCCGAGCATGATCTTGACCGAAAACCAGTATCCGCTTTTCGGGATCATGCTCTAGCCCTTCCAGTGCAGCACGCAGATCAATGTGAACAGGCGGCGCGCAGTGCCGACATCGACCGTCACTTTTCCCTTGAGCCGCTCCATCAAGATACGCGAGCCATCGTTGTGGATGGCGCGCCGGCCCATATCGATTGCTTCGATCTTGTCGGGTGTCGCGGTACGGATTGCCTGATAATAACTGTCACAGATCATGTAGTAGTCCTTGACGATCCGGCGCAGCGGCGAGAGTGAGAATAAGTGCGCGACCACTGGCGTGCCATTCTCGCGCCGAATATCAAAAACCAAACGGTTTCCGGTGATGCTCAAATGCAGCGCGTAAGGACCATCGTCATGCCCGACCGGCTCAAATGAGTTTTGCTCGAGCAAGTCATAGATTGCGACCTGACGCTCGTGCTCGACGTCTGGATTTGATCGGCCAATCGACTCCTCGTCGAGAACGACGCCAACAAGACGCCGCTTCATTGCAGCAGGCGTTGATTTCGTCGGGCTCATCTCTGATTGAGGCGGATTGCCACAGAGCGAGCGTGCGCACTTAAGCCTTCCGCCTGGCCGAGCGCGACCGCCGAGGGCCCGAGCGAACGCAATTGCTCCGGCCCGCATTTTAGTAATGAAGTACGCTTCATAAAGTCGAGCACCCCGAGGCCGGAAGAAAAGCGCGCTGAACGCGCAGTTGGCAGCACGTGGTTTGAGCCCGCAACATAATCACCAATCGCCTCCGGCGTATAAGCACCGATAAAAATAGCGCCGGCATTGCGAATACCGGTGACAAGCCGATCGGCATTGGCCGCGATTATTTCGAGATGCTCGGGCGCAAGCTGATCGACGAGTGCGATCGCATCGACAAGCTTAGGCACGACAATAATGGCTCCGAAATTAGCCCATGACATGCTCGCGACGTTTGCGCGAGAGAGCGTCTTGAGCTGAGACTCGACGAACTTTTCGACCTGCGAGGCAAGTATGGCATCGTCGGTGATCAGGATCGACTGTGCGCTTGCATCATGTTCGGCCTGCGCCAAGAGATCGGCAGCGATCCAGTCGGCATTGCCGGTTTTGTCGGCCAGTATCAGCACTTCGGATGGACCGGCGATCATGTCGATGCCAACCTTGCCGAACACCAGGCGCTTTGCGGCTGCGACATAGGCGTTGCCGGGCCCGACAATCTTGGCAACGGGCGCAATGCTTTGGGTTCCGTAGGCGAGTGCCGCCACCGCCTGTGCGCCGCCAACACGATAAATCTCGTCGACGCCAGCAAGCCGGGCTGCGGCCAGCACCAGAGGGCTAAGCTTGCCATCGGGCGCCGGAACGACCATTGCCAACCTTGGTACGCCGGCAACCTTGGCCGGCACTGCATTCATGAGGACGGACGACGGATAAGCCGCGGTGCCACCCGGCACATACAGGCCGACCGCCTCGATCGCTGTCCACTTCGCGCCCATCTCGACGCCGAGAGCATCGATAAAACGCTCGTCACTGGGCTTTTGGCGGTGATGATAAGCTTCGATGCGGTCGCGAGCGAACTTGAGTGCCGAGAGCGCCTCATCCTCGCAGGCCTTCTCCGCCGTCTCAATTTCGGCGGCAGTTACACGTAAGCCCGTCTTGGCAAGATCGACCCGGTCAAACTTGGCAGTCAACTCGAACAATGCAGTGTCGCCACGCGACGCCACGTCGGCGACAATGTCGCGCACGACCTGCTCCACGTCCTGCGCCGCCTCGCGTTTCAAGGCGAGAAGGCTGCGAAAACGCTCGGGGAAATCCGCGCTTTGACTGTCCAAGCGAAGGGGCATGGCATGATCCTGTCGGCTTGTAACCGAACGACAGGTCAATGGGTGATGCGCGCCTTGGCGTCAACCCTGACGCAGCGCCGCAAAGAAAAAGGGCCAGAATGAGATCAGCCCCGATCGGATTTCGCGGGCTCGTCGAGATGTGCGTGGGCGGGACAGACCGCGGTTGTCCAGGATGGGCCGAGATCAGCGAGTTCGGCCTCCAGGCATTCGACATTGAACCGCATCGTCGCCCCGCCTGAAAAGGTCAGCGTAACCACGCCCGAGGGCGCTTCGGTTTCAGAAAATTCAACCGCTAGGAGATTGAGCACCGCGTCTTTACGGGCAGGGTCTATTTGCCGACATTTGCAGGACAATACGCGCTCAAAGCGCAAGGCGGTCCGCCGCCTTCGATATTCCGGATTGGCAGTCTGCGCACTCTCCCAGTCAAAGCGGTTGAGCACCACTACCACACGCTTTTCCTGCGGTCGCCACAGGATGTCGCAGACCTTGACCACCGCATCCTGCAAGTGGGTCGAGGCGACCTCGAGATCCTCCTCGTCAAGGACTACGAATTTCAGCGTGTCCATGGGCGTCGCGCTCCCTCCCGGCGTAATTAGGCAAGGCCAGCGCGCCATGCAAGATGCTCAGCGGTCGGGGAACGCGGGCTCCAGGCCGGCCGCGGTCCAGCGGGGACGGCTCGCCGGGTCGGTCAATCTGCGCAAGAAGGCCTTGGCGCCTTCACGCGAGGCAGCGTGTGAGTGAATGGCTGCCGTGTAGGTGTTGGCACTGTGCAATTCGCCCGGCAACGGACCCACCACCTTGGCGCCTTTCACCGGCAGGGCCTCACTAATAAAAGTGGTGCCAATTTCGGCCCGGCCTTCCGCGATCGATATCGCCACGTCATGGCCACCCTTTCCTAGCACCGCCTTCTTGTTGATCTCGTCGGCAATCCCGAGCTTCTGGAGCAATGCTGAAAACATGATGCCGCCGGACCCGCCCGCACTTGGATCTGTGTAGGCGACGGAGCGAGCCTTCAGAAGCACCTGCTTGAATGCTTCAGGCGTGGAAATGTCGGGGATCGGCGTGCCTTCACGCACCACCACTCCGGTGATGGTATGGCCAAGATCGCTGCAACTGTCGGGCACAACAAGGCCGAGCTTTGCGAGCTCGGCGATCGCGGATTCCGACAAGATAACGAGGTCTGCGGTCTCTCCATTCTTGATGCGCTCGCGCAGCGACCCGGCCGTACCGAAATTCAGATTGAGTTTGTCGCCCGTTTCGTTTTCGAACTCGACGCCAAGCGCCGCGACCATCGACTTCACGGCACCTGCACTCATTACCTTTATCTCCGCCACGACGAATTCCTCCCGCGTTGCCGGGGGGATCGTGAACGAGCGGAGTAACTTCGTCTAGGCGCTGATGCGTTCGATTGCCGCGCCACAGCGGGCGAGCTTGTCCTCGAGCCGCTCGAAGCCGCGATCGAGGTGGTAGACGCGGTTAACCAGGGTCTCACCCTCGGCGGCCAGTGCCGCAATCACCAGCGACACAGAAGCGCGTAGGTCGGTCGCCATCACCGGCGCGCCTTTGAGGCGGTCGACGCCTTCGATGGTGGCGGTCTCACCGTCAAGTTGAATGTGCGCGCCGAGACGAGCCAGTTCCTGAACGTGCATAAACCGGTTTTCGAAAATGGCCTCGGTGATGTGCGAAGTGCCCTTGGCCAACGTCATCAGCGCCATTAATTGCGCTTGCAAATCGGTGGGAAAGCCCGGGAACGGCGCCGTCGTAACGTCGACCGGGGCAAGCCGGGTCCCGTTTCGAGCGATTCGGATGCCTTCGTTCGTTGGCGTCACTATGGCTCCGGCCTGCGCCAGGACGTCGAGCGCAGACTGCAACAGCTCGGGGCGCGTATTTTGCAACAACACTTCGCCGCCGGTCATCGCCACGGCCATCGCGTAAGTCCCTGTCTCGATCCGGTCGGGCAGCACTGCATGGCGTGCGCCGTGCAGTTTCGACACACCTTCAATGACGATCCGAGAAGTCCCAGCGCCTGAGATTTTCGCGCCCATCTTGTTGAGGCATTCGGCGACGTCAGCGATCTCGGGTTCACGCGCAGCATTTTCGATCATCGTGGTGCCAGTCGCCAGCGATGCGGCCATCAAGGCCGTGTGGGTGCCGCCGACAGTCGCCTTCGGAAATACAATCTCACCACCGCGCAGCCCTTTGCTAGCGCGCGCGATGACATAGCCGCTTTCGATTTCGATGTCGGCACCGAGTTTCTCAAGTGCCATAATCAGCAAATCTACCGGCCGTGTGCCAATTGCGCACCCACCGGGCATCGACACCTTGGCTTCACCCATCCGCGCCACGAGAGGCGCCACTACCCAAAAGCTCGCCCGCATCTTGGAGACCAGATCGTACGGAGCGGTCGTATCGACGATGTGCTTCGCAGAGATGTGAATGGTACGGCCTTGGTTAGGGTCATCACCGGGCCGTTTGCCGGCGATCATGACATCAACACCGTGGTTGCCGAGAATGCGCTGAAGCTGAGTAACGTCGGCCAATCGCGGAACGTTCTCGAGAATCAAAGTATCCTCAGTCAGGAGACTCGCGATCATCAACGGGAGTGTTGCGTTCTTGGCGCCCGAAATCGGAATCGTGCCCTTCAGGCGTTGCCCGCCGACTATGCGTATTTGATCCATGCTCGCCCCACCTGCTTGCAGCTATCGGGCCATTTCAAGTCAACCTATGAACCGCGCGCCACGTTTTTGCAGGCTCCGATATTTTAAAAGGTTAGCACCTCCGCCGCGAAATTGCGGCGAAAGTCGGACCCCGCAAATGTCACTTCTTCAACGAATTGGGTCCTCGCGGGGAGCCGAGCCCGGCTTGTTCGGGCTTTCGGTGGCCGGCGGTGCACTGCGCCCCCGCTCTTGCGCCTTGCGCCGGCGCAAGTTTTCGCGCAACGCCGCCGCCAGACGCCCCTCGCGGTTGCTGGTTTTCTTTGCGTCGTTGTTGTCACCAACCCGTCCCATTTGCTGCATTATCCGCCCGCTGGCGCGCCCTGCAAACTGAGCCATCGCCTTGCCTCACGGGGGGCCATTATGGCAGTTTCCGGCGCGTTCGCGCGGCGCTATTTCTTTTGCGCGATCCTTGCTGCCGTAGCTCAGTGGTAGAGCACCCCCTTGGTAAGGGGGAGGTCGAGTGTTCAATCCACTCCGGCAGCACCATCAAGACGCCTCCAGCCGCCTGCCCGCCGCGGTTCAGATTGGCGACGATACAATTGCAAGTTTTCGCAATGGTTCCGAAGCCGAACATGTTTAGCATGGCTTCAAAAACGCAAAATCGCAGCCTTGGTCGGCACCAAGAATTTCCTGGGCATACAGACGGGCGTAACCGCGTGTGGGCGGGTGCACCAACGGTTTTGACACCAACTCGCGCCGCTTGAGCTCGGCATCCTCTACCATAAGGTCGATGCGTCGCCGCTTAACTGAGAGCCGGATGCGATCATCCGTTCGTACAAGGCCAAGTGGACCCCCAGAGGCGCTGTCCGGCGTTACGTGCAGTACGATCGTACCGAAAGCGGTTCCGCTCATACGTGCGTCGGAAACACGCACCATATCCTTGACGCCCTTGGTGGCAAGCTTCTTCGGGATCGGCAGATAGCCCGCCTCCGGCATAGCCGAAGTCGAATGTGGGCCGGCATTTTGCAGCACCAGAATGTCCTTAGCATCGACTTCAAGTTTCGGATCGTCGATGCGAGCGGCTAGATCTTCCAGCGATGAAAACACGACCGCTCGGCCTTCGTGCTCGAACAGATTGGCGTCCGCGGCCGAGCGTTTGAGGATCGCGCCCTGTGGTGCAAGATTTCCGAATAGCGCCACCAAGCCTCCTTCGGGTTCGAGGGGCTTGTTGCGCTCTGCAATGATGGTGCGGTCAGCCCACCCGGCGCCTTCGTGTTGAAGTCGCTCGCCGAGCGTTTCGCCTGTTACTGTCAGGCAATCAAGGTGCAGAAGGTCCTTTAATTCGCGAAGCAGCGCACCCATGCCGCCCGCGGCAAACAAATCCTCCATGTAGCCATTGCCGACTGGCTTCAAGTTCACCAGCACTGGCGTCGTATCGGACAATTCGTTGAGGTGTTGTAGCGATACCGGAATTCCGGCGCGACCGGCAATTGCGGTCAAATGAATGACCGCATTGGTAGATCCGCCAATGGCAAGCAATACCCTCAACGCGTTTTCGACTGACTTTTGATTGACGATGCGCTCGGGCGTAAGTTGTGAGCCGATCAGTTTGACCGCTGCAGCACCGGTGGCTTCTGCCGCACGCAGGCGGTCGGCATGCACGGCGGGTATCGCGGCAGTCCCGGGAAGAATCATACCGAGGGCTTCCGCGATGCAGGCCATGGTTGAAGCAGTGCCCATCACGGCGCAGGTACCCGCAGTCGTGGCGAGTTTGCCTTCCACCTCGGCAATCTCGCTGTCGTCGACCTTACCAGCACGATATTGCGCCCAGAAGCGGCGGCAATCGGTGCAGGCGCCCAGCCGTTCACCGCGATGGCGCCCAGTCATCATTGGGCCAGCCACCAACATGATAGACGGCTTGCCAGCCGACACGGCGCCCATGAGTTGGGCTGGCACGGTCTTGTCACAGCCACCCATCAACACGACCGCATCCATGGGCTGCGCGCGCACCATTTCCTCAGTGTCAATCGACATCAGGTTGCGGAATTTGAGGCTTGTTGGATTGAGGAACACCTCGCCCAGGGAGATGGTGGGAAATTCAATTGGCAGTGCGCCGGCTGTCAGTACGCCGCGCTTTACGGCCTCCAGCATTTCCGGGAAATGCCGGTGGCAATTGTTAAAGCCTGATGGCGTGTAGGCAATACCGACCACGGGTCTCGCCAGCATCGCGCGGGAATAACCCATCGATTGCGCGAAGGATCGCCGCAGATAGAGAGAAAAGTCGCGGTCGCCGTAGTTGGTCAGACCGTTGGCAACGCCGGTGGGTTTGTCGCTCATGCAGACACTTTTTGCAGCCGGTCGAGCCCGGATGCAAGCCACCGCGACCAGGGATGTATGGCGAAGCTATATCGAGCTCAAGCCGGTGACGCCCCATGAGCTGGCGACACTTACTTCTGTCCGGAGAATTCGTGCTGCAATTGCATATCGGCGCCCTAATGCTCGCAGGCATGCGCGGCTATCTCGACCTCGCCGTCCTCCGCTAGGCCGGGAACCCGGCCATTGACCTCGATCAAAGCACGACTTTGCAATGCGACGAATCTCGCCTCGACAAACCCCCTGAAACCCTTCTAAAAAAGGGCCCGTCGCGGGGCGGGGAAAGATAAAGCGCATGGATTACAGAGGTTTTTTCGCGTCTGCCTTAGATAAGTTGCGGGACGAGCGGCGCTACCGGGTGTTCGCCGATCTTGAGCGCATCGCGGGCCGTTTCCCACATGCCATCTGGCACTCCCCGCTTGGCCAGCGCGATGTCGTGATCTGGTGCTCCAATGACTATCTCGGCATGGCGCAGCACCCGAAGGTGATTGGCGCTATGGTCGAGGCCGCTGCCCGAATGGGCACCGGTGCCGGTGGCACCCGCAACATTGCTGGCACCAATCATCCACTCGTCGAACTTGAGCGCGAACTCGCCGACTTGCACAACAAGCGGGCGGCACTTGTGTTTACTTCGGGCTACGTATCGAACGAAACCGGCATCGCCACCATCGCAAAGCTGTTGCCGAACTGCCTGCTCTTGTCCGACGCGCTCAATCATAATTCGATGATTGAGGGCGTGCGTCAGTCCGGCTGCGAGAAACAGATCTGGCGTCACAACGATCTCGGACACCTCGAAGAGCTACTGAAGGCTGCAAACCCGGAACGCCCAAAGCTGATTGTGTTCGAGAGCCTCTATTCCATGGACGGTGACGTGGCACCGGTACATGCAATTTGCGACCTCGCCCAGCGCTACGGCGCCATGACTTATTGCGACGAAGTACACGCTGTCGGCATGTATGGCACGCGCGGCGGTGGCATCTGCGACCGCGACAACGCGATGGCCCGTGTTGACGTGATTGAAGGCACGCTGGCCAAGGCATTCGGCTGTCTCGGTGGCTACATTGCGGCAAGCGAAGAGCTTGTGGATGCAGTGCGCTCCTACGCACCAGGCTTTATTTTCACAACCGCTCTGCCGCCTGCGATCTGTGCAGCGGCGACTGCCGCTATTCGCCATTTGAAGAGCTCAAGCTGGGAGCGCGAGCGGCATCAGGAACGTGCGGCACGTGTGAAAGCAGTACTGAATTCTTCCGGGCTGCCGGTCATGCCAAGCACAACTCATATCGTGCCTGTGCTGGTCTGCGATCCGGAGAAGTGCAAGGCGGCGAGCGATTTGCTGCTGTCCGA
>DASWAK010000093.1:0-7866 GCA_036391175.1 Pseudolabrys sp. | reverse complement strand
TCATTTCCGGTAACGCCGGGATCAGGCTTTCGAGCGCGAATTCGCAGGCGGTGCGCGTAGCAATCTCCTTTGGTCGCGCCACGAGTTTTTCTTTTACCGCGCGCACTGCATCGGCAAGTGCCTGTTTCGACAAGTGGCCTTTGATGCGGTGCTCGAATTCGGTTCGCTTGTTAGTGTCGAGCGCGGCCAGCCGCTTCTTCCAATCCGTGTGCGCGCCCTTTGAGCGCGCTCCCACCGCGCGCCATGCCTTCAGGATATCGGCCGGCACCTCGAATGGCGCGGATGTCCAGCCAAGTGTTTTGCGCGCGCCGGCTATTTCTTCGGCGCCGAGCGGAGAGCCGTGTGATTTCTCCGAGCCCTGCTTGGTCGGAGCACCGAAGCCGATCTTGGTCTTGCAGGCGATCAACACGGGCTTGTCGGATGTCTGCGCCTTCTCAAGCGCCGAATTGATTACCGCCGGATCGTGTCCATCAATCCGCGAAGCAGTCCATCCGGCAGCCTCGAAGCGCTTCAGCTGATCGACACTGTCGGCAAGCGACAACGCGCCGTCGATGGAAATGCCATTGTCGTCGAACAGTACGATCAGCTTGTTGAGTTTGAGATGGCCGGCAAGCGCGATCGTTTCCTGGCTGATGCCTTCCATCAGATCGCCGTCCGAGGCAATTACGTACGTCTTGTGATTGACGATCCCGTCACCGAACTCCACGGCGAGATGTCTTTCCGCAATTGCCATGCCGACCGCGTTGGCGAGCCCCTGCCCGAGCGGGCCGGTGGTGGTCTCAACGCCGGGTGCGTGGCCATATTCCGGATGGCCGGCGGTCAACGAACCGAGCTGGCGGAAGCGCTTGATCTCATCAAGCGTCATCGCTTCGTAGCCGGTGAGATAGAGAAGGGCGTAGATCAGCATCGAGCCGTGGCCGGCCGACAGCACGAAGCGGTCGCGATCGGGCCAGGCTGCGTCGGCCGGGTCGAATTTCAGAAAGCGCGAGAACAATACAGTTGCCACGTCGGCCATACCCATCGGCATGCCTGGATGGCCAGATTTGGCCTGCTCGACCGCGTCCATCGCCAGCGCGCGGATGGCGTTGGCCATGCTCGCGTGGGCAATGGCGGAACTAACAGCCGGTTGCTCGCGACGTTCTGCGGGCGCCGCGGCTGCCGTCGGCGAGGCTTTTGCGCTCATGGAAAGGGCCTTTTGCGGGGTGGATAGCATGTAAGCCCCTTGAGTCAATGTGACTGCCGGCGCGCCGATCCGCCATTCACAGGAGACGAAAACAGCTGGGCAAATCGTCCGGCGAGCGTTGACGTCACGGTCGCGCAGCACGTAAGATTCTTTGGCTAAATATCTGCCGCCGCAAGGGTTTTTGTGCGGATCAAAGGCAATGACCGAGCAAAGCGCAATCGATACTGCGGTCAAGCGTCTGGCGCTCGCACTTGACGCGCTCGACGCCGCAGTCGAACGCCGTAAGCAGGCCGACCGCAACGAAGAGGGTCTCGCCGCCCAGGTACAGGCGCTCGGTGTCGACCGAACGCGACTCGCCGCAGCCCTTGACGGTGAAACCGCTCGCTCGCGGCGGCTGGAGACGACCAACCGCGAGATCGCCGAGCGTCTGGACACGGCCATGGCGTCAATCCAGTCGGTGCTGGATTTGAACGAGTGAGTTCATGTCACAGGTCATTGCCACCATTGCCGGCCGCCAATTCCGTCTCGCTTGCGAGGATGGGCAGGAGGATCACCTGCAGACACTCGCCAAGGATATTGACCAGCGCATCATCGATCTGCGCCGCAAGTTCGGCGAGATCGGCGATACACGCCTCACAGTGATGGCCGCGCTCATGGTGGCGGACGAGCTTGCTGAAGCGATGCATAAGATGCGCCGCCTGGAGGAGGACGTTGCCGGCTTACAGGATGCTCGCCTCGTCGCCGCTGATCGGGCCAAGGCCGCTTCCGACGCGGTGGTCGGTGCGTTCAATTCCGCCGCCGAGCGCATCGAAGGCATCACCAAGAAGCTGAATCAAACGGTCGGCAACGGCGGCGTGGCAATCGGCTGAAGCGGATTTAACCTCTTCCTGCAAAGCGGTGAGGGGTGCTGTGGCGCCCGCCCTGCTTAACGACTACATTGGTGAAGCGGGGCTGTGAGGCGCGACGGAGAAAATTCCCCGGGGCCTTACGATCCTAACGGGAGCTGTCCCTGGCCGGGACCGTGGTTTCGGTCATATGGCGCCCACCTACTTATGTAGGTTCCCGGGATCACACTCCGACGGCCATCGCGGCTCCGCACTTAATTCTTGCTCCGGGTCTGCCGCGCAGCACGAAGTGCTGCACTGCAGACCCGGGACCATTCCAAACTGTGGCGGTCCCGGATCAGCGGTGCACCGCTGCACTTAGCGCTGAACCGCATCTGGGAAACGAGTGTGTCGACATCGGTCGCTTCATCAATCTCTGATCAAAAATCTCAACTTCGCAGCGAAGCGTTGTCACTGCGCGATGCATTGCCTGCGGCGGTGCGCGCTGCCGCGGCAGATGCGATCGCCGGCCGGCCGTTTCCGATAAAATTTACGCCCGGCGTGATCGTCTCCGGCTTCTCGCCGATGAAGACCGAGATCAATCCGATCCCGCTGATGCGCAAGCTCGCAGATGCTGGCGCGAAACTCGCGCTGCCTGCAATCGCGGGCCGTGGCAAACCGTTGATCATGCGTGCCTGGACATTTGGCGAACCGCTGGCCGCCGGTCAGTGGGGCATCCGCGAGCCAGTGCCTGAGGCGCCTGAGGTTGCGCCTGACATTCTCATCGTGCCGCTCGCTGCCTTTGATCGTGTGGGCCACCGCATCGGATATGGTGCCGGCTACTATGACATGACTATCAATGCATTACGCGCAAAGAAAAAGATCACTGCCATCGGCATCGCCTTCGCGGCCCAGGAAATTCCGCAGGTGCCCGCAACCGAGCGCGACGCACGCCTCGATCTCGTGCTAACTGAGCGCGAGGTGATCGATTTTTGCAGCGCATGATCCCGAAAAAGCTTGTCCGCGATTTGATCGGGGATGGAACCGGTTTTCGGATAAGATCATGCGCGAATAATAAAGAGACCTGAAAGCGCATGCGGATTCTTTTTATCGGCGACGTGGTTGGCCGCTCCGGACGCACCATCGTGACCGAGCGGTTGCCTGGCCTTGTCGCCGACTGGAAACTCGATCTTGTGGTAGTCAATGGCGAAAATGCCGCTGGGGGTTTCGGCATTACCGAGGTCATTTACAACGAGCTGATCGACGCCGGTGCCGATGCCATCACTCTGGGTAATCACGCTTGGGATCAACGCGAGGCTCTGGTCTTCATCGAGCGCGCGCCGCGCTTGATCCGCCCGCTCAACTACCCCAACGGTACCCCCGGCCGTGGCGCCACGTTAGTAGATACAAAGAACGGCAAGCGCGCATTGGTCATCAATGCCATGGGCCGGATATTCATGGACCCGCTCGACGATCCTTTTGCTGCGATTGAGCGCGAGCTTTCCGCCTGCGCGCTCAAGTCCGGCGCGGACGCAATTGTGATTGATTTCCATTGTGAGGCCACCAGCGAGAAGCAGGCCATGGGTTATTTTACCGACGGGCGCGCGAGCCTCGTCGTGGGCACGCATACGCATGCACCGACCGCCGACGATCGAATCCTGCCGAACGGGACAGCCTTCGTGTCAGATGTCGGCATGACTGCCGACTACGACTCTATCATCGGCATGAACAAAGACGAGCCGCTCAACCGTTTTCTGCGCAAACTGCCGGGCGCGAAATTCGAGGCGTCAACTGGCCCTGCAACGCTGTGTGGCCTTGCGATTGAGACTGACGACGCCACCGGCCTCGCGCGCAAGGTCGGGCCTGTGCGACTCGGGGGCATCCTGCAAGAGACGCAGCCGAAGTTCTGGAACTGAAAATTTTCAAGCTGCGCGGATTGACCGCGAAACGCGACGGTGATTCGTTAGGTGAAGTTGGCGGTCTGATAACAAAGCCGCGGGGCCGCTCTCATCGATATTTATTTTTCTGTTGGGGCGGCCTATATAGCCGCCGGCATCAACACAGATCACACGTTTTTCTTATGGCCGGTCATTCCCAATTCAAGAACATCATGCACCGCAAGGGGCGCCAAGATAAGGCGCGCTCCAAGCTGTTCGGCAAGCTCGCCCGTGAAATCACGGTTTCGGCCAAGCTCGGACTGCCGGACCCGGCGTTCAATCCACGTCTGCGGGCGGCGATCCTCGCGGCCCGTGCCGAAAATATGCCGAAGGACAATATCGAGCGCGCGGTCAAGAAATCACAAGGTTCGGAGTCCGAGAGCTATGACGAAATCCGTTACGAGGGTTATGGGCCAGGTGGTGTGGCGGTAATCGTAGAGGCGCTCACCGACAACCGGAACCGCACCGCGGGCGAAGTGCGTGCGATCTTTTCAAAGAATGGCGGCAATCTGGCGGAGACCGGCGCGGTGTCGTTCATGTTCAATCATGTTGGCGTTGTCGAATACGATGCCAAGGCGGCGAGCGCCGATCAGATGCTGGATGCCGCGATCGAGGCCGGGGCCGAGGATGTAATCTCGAACGACGACGGTCATCAGGTCATTACAACCCCGGATACATTGAACGACGTCGCCAAGGCGCTCGAAGCCAAGTTCGGCGAGCCGCGCAAGTCATCAATGCTATGGAAACCGCAGAATACCATCGCACTCGACGACGAGGCTGGCGAAAAGATTCTCAAGCTGATCGAGTTGCTCGATGACAGCGACGACGTGCAGAACGTCTATGCCAATTTCGAGGTGTCGGACGCGCTGGTCGCCAAGATGAGCGCATAAGCGCTAGGCGCCGCTAAATTCCAGAATATAAAGTCCGGCATTGTAGTCGGTTGCATAAATCAACCCCTTCGCATCCACGAAAACGTCAGCCGATTGGATTACGCGCGCGCGGTTCGGGCGCGCGTCGGCGAGTGTGGTCGGCTGCGGCGGCACTAGCGCACCGATTTCCTTCGGCGCGAACGCATCGGATATGTCGAACACGCGGATGCCGGCGTTCTGATAAGTCGCAAAGATCAATTGCGAGCTGACGAAGCTGCCGGGCCTGTTTTCGTGGATATTGTGCGGGCCGAAATGGCCGCCTTTGCTTTTGTAGTCAGCTTCGGCAGGCGTCGGGAAGGTCGAAATGCTCACTGGGTTTTGCGGGACGCGGTTATCGAACACCCAGATCAGCTTAAGTCCGTCTTCCTGATGGTCGAGCACGGCCTCATCCAGCACCACCAGGAGCTTGCGGTCGGGCAGCGGCAGACAGTTATGCGTGCCGCCGCCGAATGGCGGCGACCAGTTCCTGTGTACGATCTGTTTCGGCTTGGTGCGGTCGGCAACGTCGAGAACCACCATGCCGGCGTCGCGCCAGGCGGCGTAGGCGGTGTCACCATAAATAATGGCGTGATGCAATCCGTAGCGGCGCGCGGGCGCCCATGACGGCGTTTCGCCTGCCGCCAAATTCATGCCCGGGATCCACCAGCGGCCCACTTCGCGCGGCTGCGCGGGGTCACTCATGTCCACGGCCACGTAAATGTAGTCGGTGAACCCGTCGAGCAGCACGGACGCATAAGCCCAGCGCCCGCCGGTATACCAGACGCGGTGGATGCCGCCGCCTTGGACGGGCATGAAACCGATGCGGCGCGGCGCCTCTGGTTTCGCAACGTCGTAAACGGCGAGCCCGGCGCTCCAATCTCGCTTTCGCTTAGCTTCGGCGGTGCCGACCGTTTTGCCGAGCGCGCCGCTGTAATAGGCGCGCTCGTCGGCGAATTCAGCGGCCGCGAACATGTCCTTGGCGTGGATCACCAACAATAGGTTATCGTGTACCTGCAGATGGATATTCCAGGTGTTCGGCGGCGCGGCGACATAATTCACTGCGCGCGGATTTTTGGCGTCGCGCACGTCAATGACGGAAAAGCCCTTGGAGAACATGTGCCCGATATAAGCAAAGCCGCGATGCACCATGACCTGCACGCCGTCAGGCCGACCGCCCTGGTCGGTATGGCCGACGATGCGCATGTTGCATGCGTAATCCGGTTTCGGCAGATTGGTCATTTGTAAGCGTCAAGGAAATGCGGCACGGCGATCCAATCCAGCATCGCGCCATCGCTCTGAAGTAGATCGTGCATGCGCCGGTCTTCCTCGGTCTTGAGATTGACACCGAGATGGGTACCGAGCTTGCGGCCGTGCAGCACGATATTGTTGCCGATCGGCTGACGCTCTGCGTTGTACGCCTTTAGCGCGTCGTCGATATCGTCGTGGTCACGCAAGTGTTTCGCCAGCGCCTGTGCATCGGTGCCGGCCTTGGCCATGCCGAAACCCATATGCGGTCGCGCATTTGCGGCGGCGTCCCCTACCATGGCGACACGGCCGAACCTAATTGCAGGCGCTGTGAAATCGTAGATCGGGGTGATGAATGGCTGCTTGATCTTCATGACGCTGTCGAGCAATGGCGGCGGCAGAAGCTCGCAAGCGTCCTTGTGCATCTCCGCGATCAGATCCTTGCGGATCAACGGCGGCGGCACCGAATGCTCATGCTGTACGCCATTTTCATCCATACACATATCACGAAGCTGATCGGCGTCGGCGACTCGATACCAGATGAAATTGAATCGGCGCTTGCCGGGCCGTAGATCGTTGTCGAAGCCGGAAATCGGATAGGTGATCACCTGCTGACGCCTGGGCAGGTAGAACGTGAACAGCGGATAGATACTGTTCAGAGTCTCGGGTTCGAGATCGGCTTCGTTGGGTGCGCCGCGCCAGATGTAATAGCCGGCGTAGACCGGTTGCACCTCCGGTGCCATTTGCGCGCGCACGCTCGAACGGATGCCATCACCGCCGATCAAAATGTCAGCATGCTCGACACGACCGCCAGAAAACTGCACGCGCACGCCGCACTCGTCCTGGTCGACGCGTTCGAAATTCCAGCCGAGGTGGTAGCGCGACTCATCGATGGTCGCGCGCAACAGGCGTTGCAACCGATCCCACGAGGTGAGGATTTGCCTTAACGGACGCTCGTCGGTGATGCGGCCTTCGCGGTCGATCGCGATACGCTTGGGCACCTCGACGCCAAGATCCTTGGTGCCGGCGCCGCTCGCCTCGAGTGTTTCCATCAATTCCGGGTGGCCCGTAATTCCGGCGCCACGGCCGACCAGTTCCACGCTCGAACGCTCATAGACGTCCACGTCCCAGCCGATCTGGCGCAGGAACGCGGCGGAAAACAGCCCCGACATGGAGCCGCCAATGATGACGGCTCGTCGCTTGGCGCGGCGAGGAGAGGGTGAACCCGGCATGGCGCTGTGATCCTAATGCAGAACCACCGCATATTCCGAGTCCGCCAAAGTTGCGCATATGGCCCAGCACGCGGCCCGCTCTTGGGCATGGCGATCATTCCGCCCTAGGCGGGGGCGGGAGGCGGGGCTATCAACAGGGCCATGGCCCGGCACCCGATTCGCATTCTCGGCATCGATCCGGGGCTCCGCCGCACCGGGTGGGGCCTGATCGAGGCCGATGGGAACCGCCTGATTCATGTTGCCTGCGGGTCGCTGGAAACCAGCGATCGCGCCGAACTTGGCGTCCGTCTGCTGGCGATCCATGACGGGTTGATTGCTGTGATTAAGCAATACCAGCCGCACGAGGCGGCGGTGGAAGCGACCTTCGTCAATAGTAATGCGGCAGCGACCTTGAAACTCGGCCAGGCGCGCGGCATTGCCATGCTCGTGCCGGCCAAGGCGGGGCTAGCCGTCGCCGAATACGCACCCAACGTCGTGAAGAAGACAGTCGTCGGCGCCGGCCACGGCGATAAGGCACAGATCCGCATGATGATCGGG
>DASWAK010000092.1:0-11461 GCA_036391175.1 Pseudolabrys sp. | reverse complement strand
ATCCCGGCACATCAAGCATGGGTAAGCTTCTGGCGTTATCGTTGCTATGCACTTTGGCGGCGGCGGTGTTATTTCAGCCCGCGCTCATGGGTAAGCCCCGCAGAACCAAGCGCTAGTGAACACACATCATCGCTCGGCTGAGACTGACTGCTGGTTGTTTTGCGGTTATTAGATTGTTTTGCCGGAGTGCGTTGGGTCGGAGGCGTAGCCGGCGCGTCCTGAGTATTGACACGGGTCCAATTCTCACCGCCGCACAAAAACCCAAGAAAACACCCCTGCACGCGTAAAGTATTTGAATCCAGCAGGCTGATGCTGGCGGAATAAGTGTGACCGTCCTGCGAATTATAAATCTGTCCATCCCATCGATTTGATTGGCTTGGCGTCATGCCGAGCAGGATTGGCATGCCCAGCGTCGGGCGGGTTCGCAGATTGGGGTCCGGGTTTTTGCTGTCGACCCCGGGCTGGGCTTCCCAGGCCACCACGCCCCACAACTTGCCGTCGCAATCGGCGATTTTGATACGGGCGTATTGCTTGGCCACCAGCCATTCCCCGGTTGCGCCTGGCGCGGGGATATTAGGCTGGGCTAACGCGGCGCTGTTTGCGATGAGCCAGACTGCAAATGCGGTGCATAACAATCGGGCATAGCCGGGATCTGAGTTCGTTCGGATTGGCACGGGCAGGGACCTAGAAAATCCAAGGAGTCTGGCGGACATCTAACACCTGAAATAGCCAAAGTCGCGGCCGGTTCCGCCACTATGCGGACCAATTGTACTATAGTGGAACTCCGGGACATGTTGGCCGTTGGGCGTGGAGCGTCTACTAGCTGCTCTTTTATGCCCGGGTCCATCGTTGAACGGAGTTCGTCTTGCTCGATTTTCCTGCGGAACTCAGCCCGCCGGCACCGGCACCGCGAGCGCGCGCTTTGGGTCCGATTTCGCTGCTTCGCGTTCTCGCAAATAATCCTCTCGAAGCATGGACCTCGGCCCACTTTGAACGGCCGATCGTGACGAGCGGGCTGTCGATCGGACGTGTCGCGGTCGTGAGCGATCCGACTGCAATTCGCCGTGTGCTTTTCGACAACTGCGAAAACTATCAGAAAGACTGGCTGCAGCGCCGCGTCCTGTCCGCCGGTTTGGTGGGAGGCCTGTTGACCGCCGAAGCTCAAAACTGGCGGGCGCAACGGCGGGCTCTTGCACCGCTTTTTGCGCGCAGAACAGTAATGAATTTTTCGACCGCAATGATCGATGTGGCCAACGCCTTGGTCGAACGTCTTGCTCAACACGAAGGCCAGGTCGTGGATATCGCGGTCGAGGCGACGCGTGTCACACTAGAAGTCCTGGAGCGAACTATTTTTTCCGATGGGCTCGGTCGTGCGCCTGAAGACATCCGCATGGCAATGAAAAGCTATTTTGAAACGATCGGGCGGATCGACCCGTTCGATATGTTGGGCTTTCCGGACTTCGTCCCGCGTCCTACACGCTGGAAATTGCGGCCTATGCTTCGCGTGTTCGAGTCCGCGATCGATACAATTATTTCGACTCGCCGGGAGGGTATTGCGGCCGACCCGGCCAGTGCACCGCACGACATCCTCACTTTCCTGCTTGACGCGGCGGATCCTGAAACCGGTGAGGCGCTCTCTGAAGCCGAGATCCGCGCGAATATCCTGACGTTCATCGCTGCCGGCCACGAAACGACCGCTAACTGTATTAGCTGGTCACTGTTTTTGCTGTCGCAATCGGATAAATGGCGGGAGCGTATCCAGGCAGAGGTAGACCGCGAGATCGGCGGCGCTCTCGACGGGCTTGCGGGTCGCCTTGTCGAAACACGGGCCGTGATCGATGAGACGAACCGGCTATATCCTCCCATCGCTGCAATTAGCCGCGTGGCCCTCGGTCGGGACGAGCTAGCTGGCGAGCCGATCAAGCCCGGCACCATGATCGTCATCACCCCTTATGTGATTCATCGTCATCGCGCACTGTGGAGAAATCCTGATAATTTCGATCCGGGCCGCTTCTTAGGCGATGCGCGTGAGACGGTTGACCGCTTTGCCTATCTTCCCTTTGGGGTCGGTCCACGGATTTGTATCGGCGCGACCTTTGCGATTCAGGAAGCTTCGATCGTCATTGCGACGATCATGCGCAATTTTACACTTGAAATGGCGCCCGGCCACACGCCATGGCCGGTGCTGAGAGTCACGCTGCGCCCAAAAGATGGTTTGCCGATGATCGTGCGACGGCGCTGAGTTGATCGACAAGTATTTGATGTCGGTCAAAACAATGATTTTGAATTGCCTGTATGTAATAGACTCCCAGTGGAACAATTGACGATGATTGTTGCGAACTCCGACGGAAATGGCAGGGATCATTCCGCCATTGACGCGGCAATGATGAAGCGCTGCATTCGCCTAGCGGAGGACGCCATACAGCGTGGAGAATTGCCGTTTGCCACGCTCATTTGCAAAGGCAATGACGTTGTAGCGACAACCATAAATCAGGTGGTGCAAAACGCAGACGTTACGCGCCATGCGGAGCTCATCGCATTGTCGGAAGCGCAAAGAACGCTCGGAACCAAAGACCTCTCCGCGTGCACGCTCTATACGATCGTTGAGCCTTGCGCGATGTGTTCTTTTGCAATTCGCGAAACTCGAATTGGTCGTGTCGTATTCTCCATCAAGTCGCCGATGATGGGCGGACTATCCAAATGGAATGTACTGCGCGACACCGAGGTCTCGCACGCGTTACCGGAAGTCTTTGGATCCGTACCCGAGGTGATCGCGGGCCTGTCGTGTCAAGAGGCCGAAGCGGTTTGGTCGAAATGGAATCCGCTTTTTTGGTCGGCCATAAAGCTTGGCGGGTATTTAGGCGGGAACACCGAAAACGGCTGCGAGCAGCTTCCGTCAATTCCCCCGCGGCGCGGCTTGTTCCGCAGGCTTTTTGCGCTGCATAGCCATCCTCGAGCTTGACGGATTTGCGTCGGAGGATCTGAAGTTCGACTATTGACCGTGGTCCTCCAAAACCTTCAAACAAACTTTCCTGAGGCTTTTGCGGTGATCCTGAAGGCACGACAGAACACGAAGGTTGTCGGGAATGAAATCGCGACAGAACCTGGTTGAGTCCGGGGCACATGCCGCTTGTTCCTCGGGGGTGCCCTCAAAAAGGCCAGTCGGCGGGGCCGGCTTCTTCTCACTGGCCGCGAAAGTCCCGCCGGCAAAGATTTGAATGAGGGTGAGAGCAGCGCAAATTCTCAGATACATTGTCAGATGCCTTGATTTCGTGCACTCTTTCATGACAACCGCGGTGTCGTTTCCACGTTCCCTGAGGGACGGGAGAATGGCAAAGCGGGTGTTGGATCGGCGCGCGGCTGTGCATTGAGTTCAGACATGTCAGGGCCCTTACAAAAGGCGATTGGCGTCATGCGCAGGGCCAGCTTGACCGCGGCGCTTGCGATGTCCGTTGGCGGGACCTGTTATGCGCAAAGCATGGCCCCATTTAACCGACTGGCAGGACAATGGTCGGGCTCCGGCAAAATCGAACTATCCAATGGCACGCATGAGTCGATCAAGTGCCGTGCAGCTTATGATGTACTTGGCGACCAAAGCAAACTTCAGCTCAACATACGCTGTGCCAGCGACAGCTTTAATTTTGATCTGCGCGCCAGCGCCAACTACTCGGCGGGCGCTATCGCCGGCAACTGGAGCGAGTCGACCCGAAACATCGCTGGCACGATTTCCGGCAGGGCCGATGGCGACCGTTTCCAAGTGGTGGCGCGCGCTTCATCTTTCGTGGCCACGCTGACAGTGATTACCCATGGCGGACGCCAGTCGGTCGTGATCAGATCACATGATGCTCAGGCGAGCATTAAAGGCGCCTCGATCAGCCTGAAGCGCGGCTAGCCGCCTTAGCTCCTATTCAGCCGAAGACCGCAGCAGCGACCGTTGTGACCGCCGGCGCACAATCTTGCTGAGGTATGTGGCAATCGGCCGCAACATGAACAAGTCCGCGATGAGCGCGGCCACCATCGCAAATGCGCTGAGCCAACCGAATAGCCGCAGCGAAGGCAGGCTTGAGAGAACCGTCATGGCCAGCCCGCAAGCCAGCACTGCCGACGTAAGGATCAAGGGCGGGCCGACCAGAACAGTCGCACGCTCGACGCCCACCGCCGGGTCCGGATCTATGTCTTCGATCTGCAGGCGATTGAGGAAGTGAATAGTTGCGCTCAGCCCAAGGCCGAACGAGACGGTCAGCGCGATGACACTGGCGAACTGCAGTCCCTGACCCATCACCAGCAATACGCTGCCGGCGAGAACAATCGGAAAGAGTCCCGGCAGTATACTGATGAGCATGACGAGCGGTGACCAGAACGCGAGGCCGATAAATGCGGCCACGAAGACAATTTCAATTGTGAGTCCTCTGCTTAATTTGTCGATCATGTTAGCGCTGTTGCGCGCCGAGATTACCGATAGGCCGGTGACAGAAATCTTGTATTCGGGATATTTCGCCCGAATACTGTTCAGTTGTTGGTCTGCCCGGTCGACAATCGGCAACAATTGGCTGGCGTCCGAATCCGGGACGCGGCCGCTGACGATAACTGCGTCCTGCTCTGCTGAAATAAACCGGCGTGTAAGATAGGGCGGCAGCAGATCGACGTACTGCTTTAGCGTTTCGACGTCGGATTTATGCATCTTTTCAGCCAGCCAGCGCCGGAGTGTGTCCAATGACCACACATTTCCCACGCCCGGCTGATGCTCGAGCAGTGCATGGACCTCGGCGATGACCGCCAGCGTTTCAGGTGCATAAAGGGATGCCCCTTTTGGAAACTGGATATAGACCTCGAATGGATTTGCGCCAGTCAGCTTGATGTCGAGACGACGGCTGGCCTGGACCGCCTGCTCGCGGTCGGGCACCTGGTCCGCGAGTCGGTAGCGCGCCTGAAGCTGCGCGTAGCCCAGCGACAGTGCGATGACGACGATCAGGCTGATCAAAGAATAAAGTCCGGGCCGTGCCACCATTCGAACCGCGATCCAGCCACAAAACCGGCGGAGCACGTTCAGGGCGGTGTCCATGTTTCTGACCGCGGCAACAAATTCGGCTTCGTTACGAATAAGCAGGACACCGAGCAGCGGCACGCCCATCAAAACCGCGGCCAGAGCGACGGCGACCGCGACAAGCCCCGCTTCACCGAAGGTTCGGATGAGGTCGGATGACGAAAACTGCAAGGCGATAAATGACACGCCGGCGGTTGCGTGGGTCAGCACGCAGGCCGGCCCGACGATAAGCAGGGCATTACGAAAGGCAGTAACTTTATCATCGCCGGCGAGCAGGCGATCGCGGGCAGCAAAGGTAATTTGCATGCTGTCGGAAAAGCTAATGACCATGATGAGCGGCGTCATCACGTTCAGAAACATATTCAGGCTAAAACCGAACCATCCGAGCGCGCCCAGCGCGAGAAGAATCGCGACAAGGGGCGGGCCCGCAGCAATGATCATGAACGAGAAGCGGCGGAAAAACATGATCGCGATCAGGCAACCGACCGCAAACCCGAGCGTGTTGTAGAGCAAGCGATCGCGCTGAATGGCGTTGCGGATTTCGTGTTGCATCACTGGGACACCGGACAGCTCTCCTCTAAGTCCAGAGCCTGCCAGTTGTGTTTTGACTTCGTTACGGATGTCGTCGACAACCTTATTGAGACTGTCAGGCCCGGTCGCAGCGGGCTCCAGGGCCAGCACCATCAAAGTAAGCTTGCCATCGGGCGACAGCATTTTGTCGCGAATGATTTCATTCGCCTTCACCCGCTCGATGAGCGTTTGATATTCGGCGCCCTGCGGCAATGGGTTTGGGAATAGGGGAGGCGGGATTAGCCCGTTATTAGGCGGTTCACGCGCAGAAAAGATCGAGATCAGGCCGCGGGTACCGTCAATCAGCTGAAGCTCGATAGCAAGTTCACGCAGCTTTTGCAGGGATGGTCGTTCCAGCAGCTGATCGCCTTCGATCACGATGAGAACGTCGAATTCGTTCGATGGAAAGCGGCGCGTGACTTCTTCGTAGGTCCGAAATTCGTCAGTTTCGGATCGGAATAGCTGGCTTAGTGAATCGTCGACTTTGACACGCGCGAAACCAATCGCCGCTACGACGCCCAGCACCACAAAGACGATCGCGCACAGCATTCGGTGCGACAGCGCATAAAATCCAATACGTTCGATTCCCAGCGCAAGGTTGCGTGGTTTGATGGCACGTGGCGGGTCTGCCGATACGCGGTCCGATGGCGGTACGCTGGTCACTGGTCCCCCGTCCAGGTGCAGATGAAATGATGGACTTTCGGATGAGAAATTGCCACTAGGTCGAGTGCGAATATTCCCCCACGGCCTTCGATAGTTCCATTACCGCTAGCGTGCCGGCGCCCCAGCGCCGTTCAACCCCCGGAAGCCGTGCGATATCCTTGAATCCACTTTTAAAAAGTGGCCTAGAGGCCTACTTTGACAGAAGTGTCGCTTACAACCACAGGATTTTTTTTCGATAGGCCAGATCGTCTAGCAGCGGTTTTGCCGGTCCCCGGTGAATTACCGTGCCGCGCTCTAGCGCGAAAACGCGGTCGGCCAGCGCCAGCACCAAATCGAGATTATGTTCTACGATGATAATCGAAACATGCTGACGCAATGCATCGAACACGCGGAACAGCTCCAGCACGACAGCTGGCGCCAAACCTTCAAACGGCTCGTCCAGCAGGAGAAGCTTGATGTTTCCCGATAGTGCGCGTGCGACTGCGAGCATTTGCTGCTCGCCGCCAGACAGATAGTCCGCCGCGACATTCATGCGCTCTTTCAGGCGGGGAAAAAAACTGAGGATTTGTTCTTCACTCCAGAACACGCCAGTGCTGCCATCGGTTTTTCGCGCAAGGTGCCCGAGCGCCAGATTGTCTGCGACAGTCATGCCAGCAAACAGGCCGCGGCCTTGCGGCACATAACCGACCCCCATGCGCGCGATGTCGGGTGTTGGAAGACCGGCAATATCCTTTCCGTCGAACTCTATGGTTCCCGAGGCTGGGTTTACGAGGCCACACAGTGTTTTCAGCAGAGTCGTCTTGCCAGCGCCGTTGCGCCCCAGCAGGGCGACAATTTCGCCATCGCGCACGTCGAAGGTCGCATTGTTGAGAATGTGGCTTTTGCCGTAGAATGCGTTTACGTTTTCGAAACGCAAAACGCATTTTTCTCCTACGCTGTCTGCCGCGCGCCCGGTTGCGGGCGGCTTACCGGTGCCGGTATAGACTTCCTGCACGCGCCGATCGTTGCGCACCTCCTCGGATGTGCCGGTCATCAGCACTTCGCCCTGGTTCATTACTGTAACTCGACGGGAGAAGCCGAGCACACGATCGATATCGTGCTCGACGATCAGCACCGGAATATTCACCGAGATGCTCTTGATGAGATTTGACACCCGCTCGCGTTCAGCAGCGGCGAGGCCCGCTAGCGGCTCGTCGAGCAACAAAACATGCGGTTTGGATCCGAGCGCAATGCCCAGATCGACCAACCGCTGTCCGCCGTATGATAACTCGCCGCCTTGTATGCTCTCGATACCCTCAAGTCCGAGAAAGCGGATCAACTCGGCTGTTTCCGCATGGATGTCATCATAGCTGTCAATATCGCGCCAGAAATTGAACCGGCCGGGATGCCGCGCCTGCAGCGACAAGCGAATATTCTCGTAGATCGACGAATTGCGGAACAGGCTGGTGATCTGGAACGAACGGGCGAGGCCCTGTTGACAAACGTCCTGCACGGGCAAACCGTGAATAGTACGGCCGTTGAGCCGTATTGCTCCCTGGTCGGGCTGATACAAACTCGACACCACGTTGAATAATGTTGTTTTCCCTGCGCCGTTGGGACCGATCAACGCGTGGATTTCACCAGCGCCGAGCTGGAGGCTCGCGCCCGACACGGCGCGAATGCCGCCGAAATGCTTGGAAACATCAGCGACTTCGAGTACCGTGCCCTGTGCCGCCGTCGGGCGCAGAAATGCGGGCAGCGGCAATCCTTCATAAATCTTTCTTTTGCTCATCGCCGCCGCTTCTTCGGGGGGAGGGCGCCAGCGCCGACTGATCTTGCTCCAAATGCCCACGAGGCCGCTCGGTGAGAACAGGACGAACCCGACGAATACGACGCCGAACCAAAGCAGCCAGTTCTGGGTCCAGATCGAAAACAGTTCACGAAACAGGATGAAAAACAGCGCGCCGAGCGCCGGGCCAAGGATGTGATGCATGCCGCCGATCACGACCATGGCGAGGAGCTCGCCCGAAAAAGGTACCGAGACCGCTTCCGCCGAAACCAGATAAGTTTGGAAGCCTAGCAGCGCGCCGGCGACGCCAGTCACCACCGCCGACAACACAAAAACTGCCAGCTTGTAGCGGTCGATCGGATAACCTTGGAACGTCGCGCGTAGCTGGTTTTCCCGGATCGCCACAAGCACATGCCCGAACGGCGAGCGCACCACACGCAGCAGGACATACAGTGCGCACAATCCGATCAGCGCTACGATGATGTAGAAAGTGAGTCCATCGTCGAGGAAGATTGGACCAATGGAGCCGCGCTTGAGGCCACTGAGGCCATCTTCTCCGCCCGTCACCTCGGTCCACCGGAACGCGACGGTATAGGTGAGTGCGGCGAGGGCCAGCGTGAGTAGCGAAAAATAAACACCGCGGCGGCGCAAGATGAGTATGCCGGCCGCGGTCGATAACGCCGCTACCACCGCCATCGACAGCAGAATTGGAAGCCAGATCTGGTTATGAAACCAATTCAGCTGGATCAGACC
Organism: Pseudolabrys sp.; assembly: GCA_036391175.1. Taxonomy (GTDB): domain Bacteria; phylum Pseudomonadota; class Alphaproteobacteria; order Rhizobiales; family Xanthobacteraceae; genus Pseudolabrys. Next base: position 2,663 of record DASWAK010000092.1, on the reverse strand, counting down.
GGCTGCATAGGCGCCGATGCCAAACCACGTGCTGTGACCAAACGATACCAGCCCCGTGTAGCCCACGCACAAATTGAGGGCCATGGTCGCGATCGCGAGGATGACCACCATAGACGCCGTGTTCACGGACAGACCGAACACGCGCATGGCGAACGGTAACGCGATGAGCGACACTGCGGCAATCCACACCGGCGTGTACTTCGAATGAGATAGAACCTTGCTCATTCGAATTTCTCAATGCGTTCGCCGAGCAGACCGCGCGGTCGGAACAGAAGCACCAAGAACATTAAGACGTAGATCGAGGCTTCGCCGGCGGCCGGCACGAAATGGATGGTGATGCCCCGCACCACACCGACCAAAAGTGCGGCGAGCACCACGCCCCAAAAGCTGCCCAACCCCCCGATCACTACGACGACAAAGGCTACCGTGATGATTTCCGCGCCCATCGCCGGATGCACAATGGTGATCGGAGCAAAGAGCGCGCCGGCCATCGCCGCCATTCCAACGCCGAGTACGACGATGACGGTCATATAAGGCTGCAATCTAATGCCGAGCGCGGCCACCATGTCCGGCCGCTGAATGCCGGCGCGTACAACGCGGCCGAAGGACGTCTTCTGCAAAAGTAGCCATACACCGAGGAGAATGGCCGCTACGACGGCGAGCAGCATCAGCCGGTAACGCGAAAACAGAAAGTCACCGACGAAAACTGCGCCTTTCAGGCTTTGTGGCATCGTCTGAGATAAAGGTGCTGCGCCCCAGATGATGCGCAGCAATTGCTCCGCCATCATGGCAAGGCCGAAGGTCACTAGCAGGCTAAGAATCGGATCGGCGGTGTAGAAGCGGCGCAAAATAAAACGTTCAAACAAGATTCCGAGCAAACCAACGGCAACAGGGGAAATCACGATGGCCGGGCCGAAGCCGACATAATTTGTGAGCTCGACCGCTACGTAGGCGCCAAAAGCATAGAACGCGCCGTGCGCGAGATTGACCACGCCGCCGACGCTAAAAATCAGGGACAGGCCAAGCGCGATCAGCAGGTAGTAGCCTCCGAGTACGAGGCCGTTGACCACCTGTTCCAGCAAGAACATGAACGGAAATTCTCAGACCATGGCCGCTAAAGGAATGCGGCGGCAGCTTACCCCGGCTACCGCCGAGCCGTCATCTGACGCGAGCGCCGTAAAGCGCCCGCGTTCAGCATGCGATCACGATTTGAACGTGCAGGGGTTCTGCTGCTCGGTCGGGTTGAGGATCTCCAGTGGTTGGTCCGCATTTGGCACCGCGGCGCCCAGCGCGAGGAAGTCCCATTTGTCTTTAGCCTCACCCTTCTTCCTGACGGTGAAAGGATAGGCTTCCTGGATGAGCTGATGATCGAACTTCCGGAAGTAAGCTTTGCGCGCCTTCAAAATATCAAACTGCGCGCCGCTCTCGAAGTAGGCGATCAGTTTGTCTGTGTCGGTCGACTTCGTCTCGTTGATGGCTTGTGCCACCATCTTGAGCGAGATGTATTCGATCCATGCATGGTTCTCCGGCGGTTTCCCGTTGCGCTTGATAAAGCCGTCAACGAAGGTCTTCGACGCGGGCAAATCGAGCGTATGGTACCAGACCGTCGGCCAGGTTCCGCTCAGATTGCCTTCACCCGCCGCCCACGCGTCGGCTGTATTCAGGTTGAAGCCGACGATCGGATATGGAAGTCCGAACTCGGCATATTGCTTGATCAGGTTGGTGACCTGATTGCCGGCGAGGTTTGAGCAGACGATGTCAGGCTTGGCCTGCCGGATCTTCAGCAGATAAGGACTGAAGTCGGTGACATCGGTGGCGACGAGTTCATCACCGATCAGTTCGCCGCCGTTGGCTTTAAAGAAATTTCGCGCTGCGCCAGCCAGGTCATGGCCGAAAAGGTAGTCCGCGGTCAGCGTATAGAACTTCTTGCCCTTCATCATGTTGTCGCGCACCAGCGCAAGGCCGACGGCGTTGACCATGACCGTGCTGGGGATGTCGACATGGAAGGTGTAGCGATTGCAGTTCTTGCCGCGTAGAGCATCCGAGCGAGCTCCGATCTGCAAGAAAAATCGCTTGTTGCGCTCGGCGACTTGCATAATCGTCAAGGCCACGGCCGAATTGATTTCGCCCATCAGAAAGGCCACGCCGTCTTGATCGAGCATGCGCTGCGCTTTGGTTGCACCGGTCGCCGGATTGACGGAGTCTTCGGAGATGATCTCGATCTGGCGTCCCATGACCCCGCCAGACTTGTTGATCTCCTCTTCGGCCATTCTGATGCCCAATTGGGCGTAGGCGCCCAGCGCACCAAGGAACCCGGTCAGCGGCGTGAGATGACCGATTTTGATCTTGTCTGCCTGTGCGCGGACGATTGTGGGAAAGCCGAGAGCAAGCGTGCCGGTTAGTGCGATGCCGCCTTGCAATACGCTTCGTCGTGTCTTGGTGGTCATCCCCTGTCCCCTCCGATGGTCTGTTGTGGCGGCGAGCACTGCCGAGTTTTGTTCAGACGTTTCCGCTCCGGCGCCTGACCGCGTCGCTGGAGGGTCGCAAAGCATCTCACAATGTCAGAACGGCTTTCAAGTCTTGAGAAGCGCGCAACACGAGCATAGTCTTCCCCGCTGCTGCTGGAGCAGTCCGCGTCCGGTCAAATGTCGGCGCGTCAATCC
>DASWAK010000091.1:0-5810 GCA_036391175.1 Pseudolabrys sp. | reverse complement strand
TGTTTGCGCTCTGGCTGCGCACCGGCGTTCCCGAGTCGCAAAAATGGGAGCATAGCAACGAAAAGCGAAAATCTGCCAAGACGCGAAAAAAGAGCGGTGCTGCGAGGAGTGAGGAGGATCACGCGCTCACCCGCTTTACCTTCGCCGATCTGTTCGCCGATCCGGAAATCCGCAAGCGCACTGTCATTGTATTCCTGATGTCGCTGACGACGACGGTCGCGTGGTGGGGCATCTCGACCTGGGTGCCGCCCTTCGTTGCCGCTGCTGCCGGCAAGGCCGGACTGCCGCCGCAAACATGGGCGAGCTATGCCGGCATGAGTTACAACCTCGGCGCCATCTGCGGCTATATCGGCCTTGGCTTCTTGGCTGACCGTTTCGGACGCAAGCCGATCGTGATGATCTTCTTCGCCGCCTCGCTGGTGCTCACGTTTGCGCTTTACAGGTGGACGACTGATCTGCATCTGCTGCTGCTGGTTGCGGCGGTCAACGGCTTTTTCACGCTCGGTCAATAGTCGTGGATGTCGGTCTGGCTGCCGGAGTTGTTTCCGACCCGCATGCGCGCCACCGGAATGGCGTTCACATTTAACGCTCCGCGCTTTATTGCGTTCATGGGGCCGCTGTTCGCCGGCATGTTAATCGCTCAGTTCGGCGGATTCAGCGGGATGGCGGTGGCTTTCTCGTTTATCTACATCCTGGGCTTTATTGTGGTTCCGTTCTTGCCGGAGACCAAAGGAAAACCGTTGCCGACCTGAGGTCGGTATAACGTCCGTTACAAACCAGCGGTGCAGCGTAAGCTGCACCGCTTTTAGTTTCTGCCACGAAGATGAGGAGCGCCGTCATGGCCAGCGACATCGTTCTGACTAGTCCCGACACCATGGCGGCACCCGGAGGCCATTACAGCCACGCGGTGAAGGCTAATGGTTTCGTGTTCGTGGCCGGTCAGTTGCCGATCGCGCGCGATGGCGCAAAACTTACGGACGCGCCGTTCGAACAACAGGTGCAACAGACGCTGGACAATATTGCCGCGGCGCTGAAAGCGGCCGGCAGCGCAATTGACCGGTTGGTCCAGGTGGCACCGGAACGACCGCGCGAGCCGAACGCGACGTTCGAGGTGGTCGCGCTGGAAGGCTCGTCATGACGCCGCCCAAGGTCATCACACTCGAAGCGCGCTTCACGTTGTCGAAATTACGCGCATTGCGCGGGGAGAAGCATACGCCGGTTCAGCACAAGCTCAATGACCTCGGTGAGCTGCGCATTCGTGAAATGGACGAAGCCGGGATCGATCTACAGGGCATTTCCGAAAATAATTCGGTGACGCAAAACCCCGACGCGGAAACGCCGCCAAGCTCGTGCCTGCAACGATGTGCGGCCGGGCGCTGATCTTCGACGCCAATGCAAGAAAAGCTACTGACGCTGTAATGCCTTTTAGCTGGCAGCAGCCGGTTCTCTGGAGCGATTAGATCGTCGGATTCCAGATCACGGGGATCTCCCGATAGCCGGTGCCATATTTCTCCACATGCGCAAGTGACGGGAACGGGTAGTGGAAACCCTGCACCCGCATCTTATCGGCCACCAGCATGTCATAAACCTTGCGGCGTGTCGCTTCCGCCATGTCGCCGTCCTGGTCGTAGAAGGCATGCCAGTCTGGATGGCGCACGAACAGGAACGGCACATGGGTGACGTCGGACTGCACGTAGACGGCGTCCGAGCCTGAAGCGATCACATAGGAAGTATGGCCGGGCGTATGACCTGGCGTGCCCTGCGCGGTGACGGAGGGGATTACCTCTTTGCCCCACTCATAGGTTTTCGCGCGCTTGAGCACGTCGGCACTAAAAACGCGCCGCACATTCTTAAAATTAATTTGAACGCGGCCGCTGGTGGCGCGGCTCATTTCGCCATCGTCCATCCAATATTTATGTTCAGGTGCCGGCACAAGGATTTCGGCGTTCGGATAAGTGAGCGAATTGTCGTCCATCAGCAGGCCATTAATGTGGTCGCCGTGATAGTGCGAGATGATTACGGTATCGACGGCGGAACGGTCGATACCGGCGGCCGCGAGATTGCTCACGAACTGGCCGCCAACCCCATTACTCTTCTTGTAGTTGGTTTCGCTGGTCCCGGTATCGATGACCGCGAGCTTGGAGCCGGTGTTCACCGCGATCGGGTTATAGGGCGTGGTCATCATGTCCTTTTCCATGAAGACCTCGGCGAGCGCGGCATTCACAACATCCTTCTTGATGTTGATGACGTGATCCTCCGCCATCTTGAATCGGGCAACTCCGTCGGTGGCAACTGTCACCTCGATGGTTCCGATCTTGTAGCGGTACCAACCGGCGGCTTGCTTGCCGGCGGGCGTGGCGGCACGGACAGGATGGTCGCACGGCACGGTAACGGCGGCCGCTGCACCGGCGGCAACAGACAACAGATTGCGGCGTGTGAACGTAGTCGTTGGCACCTTCTCTGAGCGACTTGTTCTGAGTTTCCCCGAATGGCTCTCTGGATTCTCTGAATACTTGCGATTTTCTGGCCTTCTGCAAAACAAAGCAAGGTGCAGAATGGCGGCAACGCAATTCGAATTTCTTCGGGCGTGCCAACATCCGCGGATCTGCCTGTGCGGCCTGACAACCTGCGTCGAAGATCATAGGACGGCCATGCGATCTGAAATCTCTGGTTCAATCCTGGATAGTCCGCTCCGAAATACCTGCCAATCGTCTGGTTTCGTGCTCTTACAACTAGGCGGCAGACCGCAAGCTCGCTTTACCCGGCTGGGCTATCATTGGTAGGCTTTGAGCCTTACGACGATCGTTCCGGGGAGGATAAAATAATGATCACAGCATTTCGTGCTCTCTTTGTGGGCGTCGCGGCGATCGGTTTTTTAGCGGTCGGCCAACCGGCGCATGCACAAGATAAAACCATCAAGATCGGTGCACTGTTTCCCATGTCGGGGCCGGGCTCTTATTTCGGCGCACAAGACAAACAAGGGGTCGAGCTTGCGTTGGAGCAACTCAACAAGGCAGGCGTGAACGGCTACAAGTTTGCGGTCCAGTACGAAGACTCAAGCTGCGGGCCCTTGCCTGCGACGCAGGCCGCCAAGCGCCTGATCGAGCAATTCAAGCCTGACGTCATCATCGGTGAAGAGTGTTCCGACGCGACGCTCGCTGTCATGCCAATCGTGGATCAGGCCAAGGTACCCCTGCTCAATGCCGGCTCGTCCTCTATAAAGGTCACCGAGCCGGGCAATCCCTGGACATTTCGCATTATGCCCAACGAGGTCATGCAAGGTGTCAATCTCGCCGACAATGCCTATAAGCGGATGAATGCGCGCACCGCGGTGCTGTTGTTCGAAAACACCAATGCGGGCATCGGTAACGCACAAGTTTTCAAGGAGAACTTCATCAAGCACGGCGGCAAAGTCCTGGAGGAAATCGGCTTCGGCCGCGACGTTAATGACTTCACCGCGATCGCGACGCGTGTCACCGGCCTCGGCAAGGTCGACGTGATCCCGACCTATACCCTGGAAGGCCAGGGCCTCAAGATCACCCAGGCGTTGGCGCAGGCAGGCGTTACTAAGGGCGGCGGCGGTGGCGCGATCCAGATTGGCACGATTTGGCTGCCGTTCGGCTTTGAGCAGAAGGCCGGCAAGGCAGCCCTCGGTTACATCCGGATTGTGCAGTTCGATCCAACCGACACCCGCGATGTTGTGAAAAACTTCATCACTGCATTCAAAGCGAAATACAACGCCGATCCGACACATCTGAATGCCCACGCTTACGATCAGATCATGCTGATCGCGGACGTGGTCAAGCGCGGCGGCAAGGACGCGCAATCAATCCGTGACGGGCTCGCCGCCACCAAGAACTGGTCCGGCGTCACCGGTAGCGTGGAGTTCGACAAGACTAACCAGAACACCAAGATGGATACCGTTCATTACATGGAGACTAAGCCCGACATGTCATGGACAAGCCTGAAGTGGAACTGACCGGACGATGACAACAACGATCGTCCTCCAACAGGCGATCAACGGCATCGTTCTCGGAAGTCTCTACGTTCTGGTGGCGTTAGGCCTGACGCTGATTTACGGCGTGCTCGTGCAGATTAACTTCGCGCACGCCGACTTTGTCACGCTCGGCGCCTTCGCCGCCTATTTCTTCATGCATCTGGTCGGCGCCAATTACGTGCTCGCCATCGGCGTCGCGTTCGCCATAGGCGCGGCGCTCGGTTGGCTGATCAACGCATCGATCTTCACGCCGTTAAGACGTAAGGGGAATGAGCTGTTGCCGTTGATCGCTACGATTGGCGTCTCCGTGATGATGCAAAACCTGATGCTGGCCTGGTTCGGGCCGATTCCTTACGCTTTTGAAACGCCATATAGCAGCCAGGTCATCCGCTTTGCCGGAATCTTCGTATCTTGGCAAAACGTCATCATTATTGTGGTTTCGTTCGTAACGATCGCGTTGCTCTATGCGTTTATGAAATTTACATTTCTAGGCAAAGCGTTACGTGCGGTGTCTCAAGACCGTGAGACCGCGGGGCTGATGGGCATCAACCCCAATCAACTCATCATGCTGACATTCGTGATCGCGTCTGCGCTTGCAGGGATGGCGGGCGCAATGCTCGCGCCCGTGCTCGTCCTCACTCCATTTGCCGGAACATCGGTAATCGTGAAGGCTTTCGCCATTGTCATCATTGGTGGTTTCGGCAATGTGGAAGGCACCATTCTTGCCGGGCTCATCGTCGGGCTTATTGAAAGCTACACCACGCAATATCTCGACCCAGGCCTGATCGACATCGTCGTATTCGGGCTGTTGCTGGTGATGCTGGCGATCAAGCCGACCGGCCTGATCTCGGAGAGGCGTGAAGAGAATGTCTGACGCCACTGTTTTTCCAGATGCGGCGGAACGGCGGTCTCCACTGCTGTCTCGGCGAATGGGGCTGCTGCTCGCGGTCATCGCGATTGCGGTGCTGCCGCTGATTTTCAATGACACCTATTGGCGCACAAACCTGACGATCTGCACGATTAACGTGTTGCTCGCGCTCGGACTCGATTTCATCCTTGGCTATACCGGCCAGCTCAATCTCGGCCACTCCGCCTTCTATGGGCTCGGCGCTTATGTCTCGACACTGTTGATCGTTAAGCTCGGTGTGCCGTTCTGGGCGGCATTCGTCGCCGGCGTTGTCTTTTCGGGGATTGCCGGTATGTTTCTGTCACTTTTTGCGGTGCGCCTGCGAGGGCATTACCTCGCGATCGCGTCTCTCGGATTTGCCGTCATCATCCATCAGATCCTGCTCAACTGGATCAGCCTGACGCAGGGGCCGCTCGGGATTTATGGCATCGCGCCGCCCCCTGCGCTCGCCATTCCCGGACTGCCGGTGATCGATTTCCGCAACCTGGCGGCGTTCTTTTATCTGGTGTCAGGGTTCACGCTTTTGATCTATCTGTTGCTCGACCAGCTGGTGCGCTCGCCGATCGGCGAAACGCTGACGGCTATTCGCGAGGACGAAGTTTCTGCGGCGTCGCTCGGCATTAACGGCGCGGCGTGGAAGGTATTTGCGTTCGGCGTTGGCGCAGCCGTCGGCGGTGCGGCAGGCTGTTTTTATGCGAGTTTCGTCGGTACGCTGATTCCGGACGCGTTTTTCGTCACCGAGGCCTTCAATATTCTGGCCATGGTGATTGTCGGCGGTATGGGCACTTTGATCGGCCCGGTATTCGGCGCGATTCTGTTGACGTTATTGCCCGAGGTATTGCGCGGGATCGGCGACTTACGCCTCATCGTTTATGGCGCCGCACTCACATTTGTCGTGCTGTTCAT
>DASWAK010000090.1:0-5473 GCA_036391175.1 Pseudolabrys sp. | reverse complement strand
GATCGCCTGGATGCGCCTAGCATCAAGCTCCGCCTTTGCCGCTGCGCGCAGTTTTGCGATATCCTCCTTGGTCTTCTCCAAAGATTTCCATTCGTTCAACCGGCGCTCGATCTCCTCGCTGATCGAATAACCCGCACGCTCTGCGGTCTCCGCCAATTCGCGGTGCATGTCCTCCTGCACACGGAACGTCAGTGTCGGCCGTTTGCCCGGTGCGTACCTCCGGGGTCGTCCGCGCCCGCGCCTCGGTTTTTCGTCTTTTGTCACCAGAACACCCCTTCTCACCGCGTTTTGCATTATTGTTTGTGTTAGCACGTCAAATATTAGTTGACAACGGGAAATTTTGCGGCATTTGTGTTTGTGTTTTTACGGCAATAATTAGAGGTAATTGAAAATGGACAAGAAAATCCTCCGCCAAATCATGACCCAGCTAACGGTCTCGGTCCCCGTAGCCGGTAAGGCGCTGGGCAATCTGTGTGAAAATTCGAGCTATGCCGCCGCCCGCAGTGGGCAAATCGGCTCATGCCCGGTCGTCGACGTGGGTGGCAAAAAGCGGGTGCCGACGGCCCCTATCCGGCGTGTCCTCGGCCTCAAAGACGGAAAAGCGGCGTGATTCGTGTCACACACAAACGCGAACCCCGCCGTTGGCGACGGCAGGGCTCGGCAGGGCGAATTGCATTTCTGGCGAAATGTATCTGCCGAAAATAGCCACAGCGCGACAACAACACAAGCGGACACCGCGCCGGTCGCCAAATCGGCTGCTCCACACGTTTCTGTGGCTCTGGGGCCGGAAGAATCCGACACCTACCCCCGCGTAGTCGCCCGGCTGAATGCGCAGTGGCGGGTGATTTGCTGCCGCGACGGGAATCAATGGATTTTGCAATCTCGATGCGGTCAGAGGGACGGACTTCCGCGCTGGCGGAGCCGTTATTTTTTCCGGACCCGCCAAGGTCTTGTTAGTGGCAGCCATGAATACGCTGGCGAGACCGGCGCACTCGTGATTCTGCTCCGGTTGCCCGAGCGGTTCCCGGAGGGCGCGCCATGAAGGCCGCCCGGTTCGAGCGCCCCATCGCCGGAATCCAAATCGGCCACCGGCACCGCCGTGAGCTGGGCAACGTTGACCAACTTGCCGCCAGCATCGCCAGCGTCGGGCTCCTGCACCCCATCGTCGTCACACCGGATGGTGCGCTCATTGCCGGCGAGCGGCGGTTGGAAGCCGCCAAGCGACTCGGTTGGGCGTCCGTGCCGGTGACAGTGGTTGCGCTCGACGAAATCGTGCGTGGCGAGTTTGCTGAAAACGCAAACCGAAAGGATTTCCTGCCATCTGAAATTGACGCGATCCGCCGGGCGCTCGAGCCGCTCGAAAGGGCGGCAGCGAAGAAACGCATGAGCGAAGGCGGCAAGGTAGGGAAAATTTCCACACCTTCCGGAAAGACGCGCGACAAGATCGGCGCCATCGCCGGTATCTCGGGCCGCCAGGTCGAGAAGATCGCCGAGGTTGTCACAGCTGCAGAAAAAGAGCCGCAACAGTTTGGCCACTTGATGGAGATGCTCGACCGTCCGCACGGCGTGTCGAAAGCCTACCATGCGCTTCGACGAGCGCGAGACGAGCAGCGGGTTTTGAATCTTGCACCGACGGCCGGCAAGTTTCGCACGCTCGTCGTCGACCCGCCCTGGGCCTATGACGAAGATCTACTCGGTCGCGGTGGTGTGCCTTACGCCACCATGCCACGCGATCAAGTACTCGCGCTGCCGGTGCCGGCATGGGCCGAGGACGAATGTCACCTGTACCTTTGGACGACCAACGCGATGGTGCCGCTCGCCGTTGAATGCATGGCGGTGTGGGGATTTCAGCACAAGTCGATGCTGACGTGGGCGAAGCCAAGCTGGGGCATGGCTGCCCAGTTCCGCGGTCAGACCGAGCATGTGCTGTTCGGAATCAGAGGCACACTTAGGACTCGATGCACCAACATTTCCACGCTGCTCGAAGCGCCGACCGGCGCGCACAGCGAGAAGCCGGAAAAATTTTACGAAATCGTGCGTGCCGCCAGCTACCCGCCATATGGCGAAGCGTTCCAACGCAAGGCGCGGCCGGACTTTATAAACATGTACGAGCAGCAGATCGCCAGCGAGGCCGCCCAATGAGCAAGCGCGAGCGGCTGCCCAACCGACGCCTCAGCGAAAACTTCGCGTTCGAACTCGACGGCCTGCGCTTCACCGCCACCATCAGCCGGTATCCGGACGGCCGCATCAGTGAGCTTTTTTTGAACAACCACAAGGCCGGCAATCAGTCCGACACAAACGCGCGCGACGCAGCGATCATCCTAAGTTTTGCCCTCCAATTTGGCACCGACATCAACTCGATCCGCCGCGCGCTTTGCCGCGACGGCACAGGGCGGGCGCTCAGCCCTGTCGGCGCCGCGCTCGACATTCTGGCGAAGGATGGTGCGTCATGAGCAATGGCGCAGAAATTTCCGCTGCCGTCAGTGATGAAATCGCCAGCTGGCGCCGCGTGTTTGCCGGGCACAATGGAGCGGACGCCCGCGATCTTTTGCGAACGGCGGCGGCGGAGCTTTGGCAGATACTTGAAATTGACCGAACTGTGCATCCTGAATCACACGCCATGACGCGGCAAGAAGTGGTCGATGCACTGTATGACATGGCCGTTATCGGCGGCATCGGGCCGGATGACGCGCAATTGATCTTTGCTGAATCGTTCAAGGATAACCCGCATGTCAACGGTAACGGCAAAGGCAACGGCCACACGGGAAATAAAACGGCTGGTAATGCCAACTGTTTTTTGTGGCGCGACCATGTATTCACCGCCGCCGAACTGCAGCGCAAAACTTTTCCGCCGGTGTCGTATTGCGTGCCTGACCTGATACCGGAAGGCCTGACCATCATCGCGGGCAAGCCAAAGATCGGTAAAAGCTGGCTTGCATTGGATGTCTGCCTCGCCGTTGCCGCCGGCCGCTTCTGCTTGGGCGAACGTAAGCCGGTACAGGGCGACGTGCTCTATGCCGCCATGGAGGACAACCCACGGCGGCTGCAGCGACGTATCGATAGGGTGCTGTCACCGATCAGTGCGCAATGGCCGGAACGGCTGACGCTGGCGAACTCATGGCGTCGTCTCGACAAGGGCGGCGTTGACGACATTGCCCAATGGATTGAGCAGGCCGGCAGCCCGCGTCTTGTTGTGCTCGACACATTAGCCGGCGTGAAGCCGATCAGGATACAGCAGGGAGGTTACACCGAGGATTACGAAAGCCTGGCTGCGTTGCACCGGCTGGCGAACGAAAAAGGTGTCTCAATCCTCGTTCTGCACCACACCCGGAAGATGGAGGCGGACGATCCGGTCGACACAGTTTCCGGAACCCTCGGTCTAACGGGCTGCGCCGATTCTGTTTTGGTGCTCAACCGCTCGGCACAGGGCACGACGCTCTACATCCGCGGCCGCGACATCGAGGAAGCCGAACACGCTGTTACCTTCGACAAGCATTCCTGCAAATGGACGATCCTAGGCAACGCCAGCGACGTACACCGTTCGCACGAGCGCAGTTCTATCCTCGCGGTGTTGGATGAGGCGACCGAGCCGATGGGGCCATCCGACATTGCGGCCGCCGCCAACATGCCGGTCAACAACGCCAAGCAGTTGCTGCACAAGATGGCGGCATCCGGCGAGGTCGGGAAGGTTGGCCGCGGCCAATACGTCCGCCCGGGAACGTCATCCAGTGGACCCCCGGTAACTTCAGTAACCCGGTAACCAATCACAGAAACATGCGGTAATTCAGCCATCTGGCGACAAAGTTACCGGGTTATCGAAGTTACCAGCCCCCGGCTCGATAGCTAAACACCATGAGTAATCGCTGCACTGCCGCCGCCGAGCGCCAACGCCGATGGCGTTGGTGTCGAAGGACGATGGCGCGGGCTGTGTGCGGCTCTCGAATGCGCTGGCGCTTGTTCACTTCGGTCTCGCCCCGACAATCCCGAAACCCAGACCGGTCTTCGGCGCTTCCTTGAATCGTGGGTCGGTGACGATCAGCGTGCGGTATGCTTCGCGCGCCGTTTGTTTGTAGGGCGTGTTCCTCTCATTCTTTGACTCTGCGGCGAGTGCCGGTTTTTCTTCTGCCATAGTTTGCTTTTAGCACATCGCGTCTGGATTTTAGCCCGCGACGGTTTGGTCCGCTAATGACCCAAAGCGGACGTCCGAAAATACGCACTTTGTGTCGCTCTTGGGGGTAAAGCGGACATCGCTTATTGCACTGCATATGTCCGCTTTTGACCCAAAGCGGACATGCGCTGGTGCACCGCACATGTTCGCTTTCGGGGGAAAGCGAGCCACCGTTGCGCGTCGCTGGTTTTGATTTTGCTCAATGACTTTTGCTTGCGGCCAAAGTATCGGGTTTGCCCGTGGAAGGATACTGAGGAGGTATCCATGACAACGGAAACTCAACACGCTTCTAGTGAAACGTGGATGTATGTAGCGGTCTGCGCATTGATTGCAATTGTGGTGGCCGCCCTATGGTTCTACACACGATAGCTAGAAAATCGCATTAAATTCGGGGGGCCGCCTCGATTGGCGGCCTCTTTTATTTTTGGGTGCTGCTTTTGACCCAAAGCGGACAGTCCTCTTCCAACACCTCCGGTTGAGAAATACGATATCGCCCATGCAACGGCGCGAATTCATATCGCTACTCGGCGGCGCCGCAGTCGTAGGGTGGCCGCTCGCTGCACGCACGCAGCAGCCGGCGATGCCGGTGGTCGGGGTGCTTAACGCAATCGCTGCTAATGACAAAGAGGCGCAGCCCCGCGCGGCGGCCTTTGAGCAAAGGCTTCGAGAGTTGGGCCGGATCAAAGGAAGCAATATCAAAATCGAACACCGTTGGGTCGCCGGTGGCCCGGAAGCGATGCGTAGCGTGGCGAAGGAGCTGGTCGACTTAAAGCCCGATGTGCTCGTTGCCCACGCCAGTACTGCGACCGACGCGTTACGAGCGGCCACAACTTCGATACCCATTATTTTTGTCAACGTTACTGATCCAATCGCTCCGGGCTTCGTTGCAAGCCTCGCGCGCCCCGGTGGCAACATTACCGGCTTCACAAACTTCGAAGCGACGATGAGCGGGAAGTGGTTCGGGCTCCTAAAGGAGATATCACCGGACCTATCGCAAGCCTACATTGTCTATAATCCGAAGACAGCTCCGTATATTCGGATATATTTGCCTCAGTTCGAAACAGCGGCTGCTTTGTTTGCGATAAAATTGATCGTTATGCCATTTCTCGAACCCGCCGAGATCGAAAGTGCCATTGAAAAATCAGCGAGTGGACCAAAGACTGGTTTGTTGGTGCTCCCGGACATCAGCACCCTAGTGCATCGCGACGCAATTATTAGAGCAGCGGCCCGCTATCGCTTGCCGGCGGTGTATCCTTACCGATTCTTTGTTGATAACGGCGGTCTGATCTCTTATGGGGTCGATAA
>DASWAK010000089.1:0-1567 GCA_036391175.1 Pseudolabrys sp. | reverse complement strand
AAACTGACCAAACATGCCCGGGACGTTGAAGTTCGTCGCGTAAGCGCGCGGAACGATTTTGTTGAGCCTGACCTTGAGCACATCGCCCGGTTGCGCTTCCTCGATATAGATGGGCCCCGTCAAAGTGTGGGGCCCGCGGCCGGGAAAATCGGTACGCAATTTCTTGATTTGCGCGATGGTGGCGCCCGGAACAACCTGGTTGTGACTGTGCATCATCGTTTCCATCACGATGGTGTCACCAGAATGGACGCGCAGCACCGGCGGCTGGGAATTGTCGAACCAGCCCCATTGCGTGGTCTCGAGCGTAGCCGGCAGCAGATGCACCTTCTTGCCGCCTACGCCGACTATGCGCAGCGCAGGATCGGCGGGTCCGGCGGCCGGATAGCCAGGAGTTGTGATCGTCGCGGTCGGCGGCAATCCCGAAGCGGGCGCAGCGGCAGGAGCAGCCGGAGCCGGTGCGGGCTGTGACGTTTGCGCGAGTGCTGTGGCGCCGATGATCAGCGCCCCGCAGGCACCGACGGCGAAGCGAGATACAAATGGTACGCGAGTCATACGTTACCCCCCTTACGCGTTTGATGCTTATCGCTTTGTCCAAATGCTTTTGGCGACAAAACAATGCACACTCTTTTCACTGCATTCATAGAATAGCAAATTCTATGCCCCACGAATAGACGGAGAAGCGCCGCGCAATGCACTTCTGCTTTCAAGCCAACCGAGGCTTGGAAATTGCGCGGAGATCATGTCCGGATCGGCTAGTATCGGGATGATGTTCTCACCCGCATCGACCAGCGATTTCTACAAACGCCTGCCGGTCTTTCGCGATTTCACCCAGGTTGCAGACGCAGCCTGCTACCAGCCGCTACCCGATGACTGGATGGTCGGCGTGGCCGACGTGCAGCAATCGACCAAGGCGATCCGCGAAAACCGCTACAAGGCGGTAAACATGGCAGGCGCCGCAGTGATCGCTTCAGTCGCCAATGCGCTAAAAGGCCGCGACTTCCCGTTTGTGTTCGGCGGCGACGGCGCCAGCTTCGCGGTCCCGGCTACCGATGCGGCTCTGGCCCGCCAGGCGCTCGGTGAAACGGCGACTTGGGTCAAGGAAGACCTCGATCTCTCCTTGCGAATTGGAATGGTTTCCGTCGCCGCCATCCGCGCGCAAGGTCGCGATGTTCGCGTTGCGCGCTACATGCCGTCGGCAAACGTCAGCATCGCAATGTTCTCGGGCGGCGGCATGGCCTGGGCCGACGCGGCGATGAAGCGCGACGAGATCGCGGTGCCGCCGGCCGCCCCCGGCGCACATCCTGATCTGTCGGGGCTGTCCTGCCGCTATGAGCTGATCCCGTCCCAGCGCGGGCAGGTTCTGTCGCTCGTGGTAATGCCGGAAGCCCGCGCTAATCCCGACGATTTCCGCGCTGTAGTCGAGGCCGTCGCCCGCATCGTCGAAAAGACCCCGGATGCCTCGCGCCCGCTCCCCGGCCAGGGCCTGCGGCTCAAATGGCCTCCGCAAGGCTACGACCTTGAGGCACGTGCGTCGCGACGCGCTGGCGAATCGATCCGCGCGCGCAAG
>DASWAK010000088.1:0-4839 GCA_036391175.1 Pseudolabrys sp. | reverse complement strand
CCCAGGCAAAGCCCGCTATCGGCCTGACATTTGCCAACGCTCTGCGCGCTTTCGTTCGTCAGGATCCCGACGTCATCATGGTCGGCGAAATCCGTGACCCAGAAACTGCGCAGATCGCGATCCATGCAGCATTAACAGGTCACCTCGTCCTGACCACCTTGCATACCGAAACCGCGGCGGCGGCAGTGCCACGCCTGCTTGACCTCGGGGTTGAAGGGTTTCTGCTCAAATCAACGCTGCGTGCCGTTATCGCCCAGCGACTGGTGCGTCAGCTGTGCGATCGATGCAAGACCAAAAGAAAACTGTCTCGAGCCGATTTTGACGCCGATCCACGATACAGCGCAGTCGGTTTGAAGGTCGGCGAAACCATTTTCGAGCCCGGCAAATGCGAGCGATGCGGGGGCACGGGCTATCGCGGCCGAGTTGGGGTGTTCGAGATCCTCCAGATAACCGAGGAGGTGCGGCACCTTATCAACGTGGAAACCGACTCTGTGTCGATCGACAAAGCCGCGATGCAGGCCGGAATGACCACGATGGTTGATGACGGTGTGGCCAAATGCCGAGCTGGGGTGACCTCTCCGGCCGAAATCCTTCGTGTCACAACGATACGGTAACGCGATGCAGAATTTTCGCTACCTTGCGATGACTCAGAGCGGCGAGCTCGTGAATGGATCGATTTTCGCGCCGACTGCCGCGGAAGTCGCCCATCGCATCGAATATCTTGGCCTCGTTCCGATCGAAACGGTCGCCGAAGAAGGCAAAGCTGCCCTTCCGCGTGCCGCGGTTGGCTTCTTCAATCGGCCGCGTGCGGAAGACGTCACGATTTTTACACGCGACCTCGCCCTGCTTCTTAAGGCAGGCGCCCGCCTTGACACGGGGTTGGAGTTGCTCTCCGACGACAACGATATCGGACGGTTGCGCCCGATCGTGAATAAAATCCGGTCTGGAGTTCTGGCCGGCGAAAGTTTCGCCGACGCGATTGCGCAGCACCCCGCCTATTTCCCTCCGATTTATGTGGCCCTCGTGCAGGTCGGTGAGACATCAGGCAAGCTGACCTATATCCTTGAGATGCTCGCCAATGAACGGATACGGGCAGAAGCATTGCGCCGCAAGGTTACAGACGCTTTGCAATACCCGGCATTCCTTCTAATAGCGGCCTCATGCGTGTTGATGTTTTTCATTTTATTTGTACTGCCGCAATTTTCTTCGGTTCTGCGTGACTTCGGCGCAAAAACAGACTCCATGATCAACACGTTTATCGGTCTTTCCGATTTCCTGCGCGGACACGGGTTGGAAATCGTCGCCTCGTTAGCGATCCTGATCGTTGGCTGCTGGGTGGCACTGCGCCGGCCTGGCGTTCGCGCCGCGATCATCTCAAGGGTATCGCGGATGCCAGGCATATCCTCGGTGTTCAATTTTTATCGCACCGCCTTATTCTGCCGCAATCTGAGTATCCTATTGGGTAGCGAGGTAACGCTTACGGCAACGCTGCGAATCCTGGTTGACATCATGTCGGTCACCGGAGACGTATCAGTATGGCGGGCGGCCGCGGATCGCGTCCGCCATGGCGGCAAGCTTTCAGATGCGCTCGCGGCCTCTGCCATACTGCCTGCCATGGCGATCCGCATGCTGCGCATCGGCGAGGAAACCGGGCAACTGCCGACATTGGCCGGACGCATTGCGGAATTCTATGAGGCTAAGTTGCAACGCAGTCTTGACAGAGCGGTCGCCGTCGTTGGCCCACTGGCCATTATCACTATCAGCATCGTTATTGGCGGTCTCATCGTGTCGGTCATGACCGCTCTCCTTTCCATCAGTCAGATCGTCGAATGATGAAGATAAGGTAGGTTCGCTATGGCACACATCGAAACACGTCAGGGCAAGATCAGACAAAGCCGCTCGCGCAAGAACAGCGAGCGCGGATTTACGCTCGTGGAAATGTTGGTCGTGATCACGATCATTGCACTAATCATGTCGCTGGTCGGACCGCGCGTGCTCAATTATTTGAGCGAGTCGAAGGTCAAGGCCGCAAAGATCCAGATGCAGAGCTTTTCGAGCGCACTCGACCTGCTCTACCTCGATACGGGACGGTATCCCTCGTCCGCCGAAGGGCTGAACACGCTGGTGAAGCCTACGAGCGCGATGCCAGGATGGAATGGGCCGTATCTCAAGGGCGGCAGCCTGCCGAACGATCCTTGGGGCAAGCCCTATGTCTACCGGTCGCCGACGGAGCGCGGCAAATTCGAAATCATGTCATACGGCGCTGATGGGCAGGAAGGCGGGACCGGAACGGCGGCGGACCTAACCACGGCAAACAATGACTAGCGGTTCGAACCCAGAAGAAGGGTTTACCCTTCTCGAAATGGTCTGCGTCCTCGCGATCATCGCGATGCTGACCGCTGTTCTGCTGCCGAACATTTCGCGCGACACTTCGCGCCCGCGGCTTGAGGCCTATGCGGTCGAAACAGCCTCCTTGCTCAAGGCGGATCGAACCGCGGCAATCCGACACCGCGTTCAGATCGCGACCCAAATCGATGCAGGTGCGCGTTCGCTCCGCTCTGGCTCGACTGGGCAAATTTTGCGCGTTCCGGACGATGTGACCTTCGACGCCTTATTGCCCCAGCGCTGCAATGAGCGCCCCGCGTTCTCCACCATCAGCTTCTTTCCAACCGGGATGTCATGCGGCGGTACTGTCATGTTGTCTCGCCTGGGCACCAGCTACGAAATCCGTGTGAATTGGCTGACCGGAGGGGTCGAAATTGTGCAGGGTAGCCCGCTCTAAAATCGGCGACCAAAATGCTGGTTTTACAATCCTCGAAGTACTGATCGCGATTGCGGTCGTGACCATCTCGTTGACTGCGATCGGAACGCTCACCGGGGTGACGACACGTGGCGTGCGCTCGCTCGAACAACATGTCGCCCTTGTGGAAACGGCGCGGACTGTGGTTTCGAGTCTGCCGCCGCGCACTCAGCTCTCGTCGGGCGAGGTTACCGGTGAACTGTATGGCAGTCGCTGGCGCATGGGCGTTTCCCCATTCTTCGGTGCGCCCGCCATGGCACCCGATTCTCCCTGGATGCCGGCAACCATATCGATCCGGGTCCAGTCACCTTCCGGCGCTGCTCTTAATCTCGAAACGGTACGCTTGCAACCAAGGCGCCAATGATGCGGCAGCGCATGATCCGATACGGTCGCAAGAGACGTGCCGCTGTTTCCGGCTTCACGCTCATCGAGGCTCTTGTTGCGACTGCCTTGATGGGCGTGATTCTTGCCGCCCTGGCGTCAATCACATCGCAATGGCTACCGAACTGGAACCGTGGAATTGCCCGCGCCCAACGCAGCGAGCTTGTCAGCGTCGCCCTGGACCGACTGATCGCTGACCTCGGAGCATCGGAGTTCATCCCGCCGAACCGCGATACCAAAGGTCCGTTGTTCGATGGAACGGAATTTTCTGTCACTCTTGTGCGATCGGCGGTCGGGCCCAATATCCGACCCGGTCTCGAAATCGTGCGCATTGCGGAGATCAGTGACAAAAGCGGACAAGTATTGGTCAGATCGACAAAGCCATTTGCTCCGATCGAGTCCAATGTCCGACAACCTGATTTCGCCAACCCGGTCGTTCTTTTGCGCTCGCCATACCAGGTTTCGTTCGCCTATGCGGGGCGCGACGGGATTTGGAAGCAGAACTGGCAAAACGCCAGCCAATTACCGGCAGCCGTTCGCCTGACGGTTCGTGACGCAACGTCTGGACGAACGTTGACGATCTCAACGACTGCATTGGTTCACGTCGAATTGCCGGCGGCATGTGTCGGCAGCAAGAGCAAGGACGATTGCGTCGGCCTACCTGGCGGCGGTAACGACCGACCTGACAACAATCCGACGCAGTCAACTTCAGACAAACAGCGGACCTGATGCAATGGCAATGCATGAACCAGACCGCTCGCCCAGGTCCTCGGCTCGCGATGGCTTCATCATCGTCGCCGTCCTATGGATATTGATTGCGCTCGCGACCTTGGCATCGATCTATTCGATCTATATCAACAATTCCGCCTTGGCAGTTTCTGTGATGGATGACGGGCTGCAGGCCGAAGCGCTGGTTTCGGCGAGCCTCGAACTCACCGCATACCGACTCACCGTTCCAAAAGATGCTTCACGGCCGACGCGCGGTCAATTTGGTTTTCGGCTGGCGCGAGCCAATGTCGCGGTGAATTATTCTTCGGAGGCGGCTCGGCTTGATCTCAATGAAGCTCCAAAGATTTTGCTGGCGGGTTTTTTTGTGGCGCTCGGCGCGTCGAATAACGACGCGAATGGCTACGCCGATCGGATCATCGGCTGGCGTAAACCTTCAAAGCCGACGGACCAAGCCAATGAGGCCGCCCTTTACCGCGCTGTCGGACTGCCTTATCTCCCGCGCGGCGCGCCATTTGCGCATGCGAGCGAACTGTGGCTCGTGCAAGGCCTGCCGCCCGCGCTCGTCGGACGCGCGCTCCCGTTTGTGACAGTCTATAGCGGCCGCCCGGACATTAACGTTTTCGACGCGCCGCCGGAGTTGATCGCAGCGCTGCCGGGGATGACGCCTGTACGATTGAAACTCATTCTCGACCAGCGTGAGACAGCCTCGGCGGACAAAGACTCTCTTTCCCGACTGCTCGGTCCGGACCAGCCTGGCGCTACGGCCGAAGGAAGCAACGCCTTTCGCGTGAAGATCAGCATTGCTTTCGACAACGGCTGGCGAACGGGAGCGGAAGCGGTTATCCTTTTAGATGCCGCTGATGAACCCTTTCGCGTATTGTCGTGGAGCAATGACGTTAATGCTGATCCAACTCAATTAGCGACGAGAC
>DASWAK010000087.1:0-4797 GCA_036391175.1 Pseudolabrys sp. | reverse complement strand
ACGATCGCTGGCGTTCTGTTGGCCGCGCCGGCGTTCGCCCAGCAACCGCCTGCATCCACGCCACCAGCGGCTGCCGCACCAGCGCTGCCGCCCGGCTCGCCGCTGATCGGCCGCCCCGAAGGCAACGAGGCTGCCTCCAAGCTCGCGCCGGTTGCGCCTCCGCCGATTCCGGCCGCTGCCGACAAGCTGCCGACCGCAAAGCTCAAACTGCCGCCTGGCTTCAACATCGAGGTCTATGCCAGCGGCATCGCCAACACGCGCTCGCTGCGCGTCGGTGACAAGGGCACTGTGTTCGTCGGCACTCGCTTCGGCAATAAGGTCACCGCCATCGTGAAGAAGGACGGCAAGACCGAGATCAAGACGATCGCGGAGGGCCTCTATCGCCCGAATGGTCTCGCTTATCACAACGGGACGCTCTACATCGCCGAGCTGTCGCAGATCTCCAAGATCGATAATGTCGAGGCCAATCTCGACAAGCCGCCGAAGCCGACGGTGATCTACAAGGATCTACCGAAAGACGAAGCGCATGGCTGGAAGTTCATCGCCATCGGTCCCGACAACAAGCTCTATCTCGAGGTCGGCCAGCCGGGCAACAACGTGTTACATGACAAGGACCACGGCCAGATCCGCCGCATTAATCTCGACGGCACCGGCGCCGAAGTGGTCGCGCTCGGCGTGCGCCACTCCGTGGGCTTCGACTGGAATCCAGTTAACAAGCAGCTCTACTTCTCGGACAATGGCCGCGATTGGATGTCGGAGGACGTGCCGGAGGATGAGCTTAACCGCGTCACCAAAGTCGGGCAGGATTTCGGCGCGCCCTATTGCTATCAGGGCAATCTGCCCGATCCGGAATTCGGCTGGGGGCACTCCTGCAGCGAATTCGTGCCGCCCGTCATGCTGACCGGACCGCACTCGGCCGGTCTCGGTTTGCGCTTCTATACCGGCAACATGTTCCCGAAGAAGTACAAGAACGCGATCTTCCTCGCCCGCCACGGCTCGTGGAACCGGTCGAAGAAGTTTGGCGGCGACGTCATTGCCATCTTCCTCAATAGGGACGGTACAGTGAAGTCGTCTGAGCCGTTCATTACGGGCTTTCTTGAGAACAACAGCTATATCGGCCGCCCGGTGGATGTGGAGATCATGAAGGACGGCTCGATGCTGCTGTCCGACGACTGGAACGGCGCGATCTATCGCATCACCTATGGCAAGCCGCGCGTTGCTGGCCGGTAACACAATTGTGTGGCCGGGGTTTTTGCCCCGGCCAATTATCGTCCAAGCTGACATCATGCAGGTTATCTGTTTCGCGCGTCGCCTTGCCGTCGCGGCTCTGTTTCTTTGCGCCGTTGCACCGCTCCACGCCGAGACCGTCGCGGAACGGGCGGCGTCATGCCTCGCCTGCCATGGCGAAAGCGGCCAGTCGGAAACGCCGGAAACCCCGTCACTCGGCGGGCAGCCCGCGCCCTACCTGGTCATCCAGCTTTACTTATTTCGGGAACAGCAGCGTGCCTCTGCGCTCAAAAAAGATGATCAGAAGATCCAGGACATGTCGGAAATAACGAAGGGCTTCACCAACGACGACCTTCGGAATTTCTCGGATTTCATCGCCAAATTGCCGGCCCCGAAACCGCCCGCTGACGCGGGCGATCCCGCTCGTATGCAGCGTGGCAGCGCTTTGATCACGCAGAACCGCTGCAACAGCTGTCACAATCTAGATTTGGCCGGCCGCGAAAACATTCCGCACATCGCCGACCAGCGTGAGGATTATCTCGCAAAAACGCTGCGCGAGTATAAGAGCAATACAAGGCACGGCTACGATGGCGTCATGGCCGAGGTACTGGCGCCGGTGAGCGACCAGCAAATTCTCGATCTCGCCTATTACATTGCGCGTTTCCGTTAAACACCAACGACGCACCTGTGCTGACGGCCCATCAAGGTTGCAAAGGTATCCAAAAAAAACGGGGTTAGTCGATTAAGTCTGAGCAAGGCGATGAACGGATCGTTGACGATGTCCGCTTTGGGTCAATCGCAACCTAGCTGGTCAAGGCCGACGCTCGTACTTGTCCGCCGTTGCTCCAATAGCGGACAAGAGCGGGTGCTGTCGGGTTGTCCGCTTTGTGCCAATAGCGGACATGCGCGATTAATCGGCGTGGATATTCCCGGCCTTGATAATCGGCCACCATTTCTCAATTTCTGCCTTCTGCTGCGCTGCGAGTGCGCCTGGCGTCTGCAGCGCGCGCGAAGGCACTTCGAGGCCAAGTTGTACAAAGCGCTCAATCGCCGCTGGATCGGCCAACGCGGCCACCACCGCGGCGTTGAGCTTGGCAATTACCGCCTTCGGCGTCCCCTTTGGCACCCACATCCCCGACCACAGAGTCATGTAAAAGCCGCGCAGACCAGCCTCGTCCACGGTCGGGATATCGCTCGCGGTCGGCACGCGCTTTTGATCGGTCACCGCGTAGGCGCGAATCTTGCCGGCGCGAATCTGATTAATGGAATTGGACGCTTGGTCAATTATCATGTCGATTTGCCCGGCAACCAAATCGTTAAGCGCTGGGCCTGTGCCGCGATAGGGCACGAATTGTAGCTTGGCCCCGGTAATATTCTCAAAATAGGCACCGCCGATATGAGAGCCAGAGCCGGCACCAGCGGTGCCCGCGGAAACCTTTCCGGAGTTCTGCTTCACCCACGCTATAAATTCCTTGAGCGTCTTCGCCGGCACATCGTTTTTGCTTACGATGACCATCGGATTGCTCGGCAGCATCGCCACGGGTTCGAGGTCGGTGAGCAGATCGAAAGTCAGGGGATATATCGCGCCATTAAACACATGGGTCCCGAGATGGCCGAAACTAATGGTGTAGCCGTCAGGCTGAGCGCGCACGGCGCGGGTCACGCCGATCGAACCGCCGGCGCCAGTGACATTTTCGACGAGGATGATTTGTCCAAGAGTCTTCTTCATCCGATCCGCAAGGACGCGTGCCATAACGTCGGATGGCCCCCCTGCTGCGAATGGCACGATTATGGTTATTGGTCGCTCCGGATATTCCGCAGCGGCATTGACAACGAAAGTAAGCAAAGAAGCGAGTACATAGACAAAGCGTAACATTGCGATCCCCAGTTTTTTAGCCACGCTCTAAAGTAAGAAACGGATACTTATAAACCGCGGCAAGGCATCGCTATTCTGCAGTAGCGGAACCCAGAAAAACGATTCGAGCGATCTTGTTAGTAGGTTGCGCGCGCGTTGCGAGTGGCCGCGCCGCCGCTAAGCCGCCAATCAAGAAAATGAACTCGCGCCGTCTCATCACCTCCCCCGAGGCTCCGGACAGCGCATCGTAGCGGCCTAAACTAGCACCGGGAAAGGGGGTGGCCGATGTCCGCTTTGGGTCAAAAGCAGACATATGCGGCGCAACAAGTCATGTCCGCTTTACTCCCAATTGCAACTGCAAAAGCGGATATTTGCGTTTCGTCATGTCCGCTTTACCCCCAAAAGCGGACATGTGCGGTGCAGCTAAGGATGTCCGCTATGGGCCAATAGCGGACATTCGAGCCGCGGGGCGGCAACACAAATTGTTTGCGTTAATTACTCCGGCAGCCCGACTTCGCGCCAGGCGTCGGCAAGGGGCTCGAACAGCGTCGGTTCAAGCCCGACATTGACCGAGGTTCCACGAATGGTGAAGGAAGGTTGGCATTCTAACACTGACTTCGCCGCCAACTTTGCTTCCTCCACGCGTCCTAGTCGCATAAGCGAGGCCGACAAGGTTGCGTGAAGAAGGCTAAAGGTCGGATTAGAATTGATCGCACTGCGAGCCGCGTCGACCGCATCGGCGTATCGATGGGTATGAAAGTACACAACTGCCAGCGATTGATACGGCCACCAATTCAACGAATCGAACGGGCTCAGTCGAAGCGCCCTCTGAGCCCGTTCCGTTGCAAGCTCAGTCTTACCCATCCAAGCGAGGGTAATGGCGCTGCCGCTGAGTGCGAACATGTTGGAGTTGCTTAACGCCAGCGCACGATCGAAGAGCTTGAGTGCTGTCGTGGTATCACGCTCATCCACCGCAATGACAAAAGCTGCGACCGCGAGCGCCGTCGCATCGTCACTGCTATGCGCAACCGCCGCGTGAGCATTGCGAATGGCAGCAATGCGATCCTCCTCACGAAGTCCACCACGAACAAAGCGAATATGGAGGCACCAACCCAAAAAAGCATGCGCAGCACCGTAATTGGGTTCAAGTTTCAGGGCGTCCTCGAGCAATGGGATCGCCATCGCAGCGTCTTTCGGCATTACAGAGTAAATATGCGGCAGCGCTCGTAATACGAGATCGTAGGCATTGAGATTGCTTGGCCGTTGACGCTTGACGCGATCAATCTCTGCTTTTCTGAGGCTCGGCTCTATGGCCCCGATTACACTCATTGTGATCTCGTCTTGAATGGCGAATATGTCTTCCAATGATCGGTCGTATTTATCAGCCCAAAGATGAGCGTCAGTTTCCGCATCGATAAGCTGTGCGGTAATGCGAACACGATTCCCTGACTTGCGCACACTGCCCTCGAGCACATAACGAACACCGAGCTTATCTGAGACCTCCTTCACGGCCGCCGGCTTATTTTTATAAATAAAGCTCGAATTTCGGGAGTTGACCGAGAGCCATTTGATACGCGAAAGCCCTGTGATGACTTCTTCCACCATGCCATCGGCAAAATATTCCTGCTCAGGATCGCCGCTCATGTTGGTGAAGGGCAGGACAGCGAGGGTCGGCCGGTCGGAATCCGAGGCCTTGGGTTTCGTGTGAGATGAGG
>DASWAK010000086.1:0-5161 GCA_036391175.1 Pseudolabrys sp. | reverse complement strand
GGTATTCATGTCGCGTTGCCCGCATATATGACGAACTTCCCGAGGGAGCTGGTGCCGCTGCCTTGATGGCATGACGGAACCTCACTAATCAAATTACGTAGTCATTGCGGGTTCGTCGGCGCTTTTAACAGTCGTTATTGCTTTATGACTCCATTAGGAGCCTATTTGGCAGCCGCGGCTTTCAGGATTGGTGTCAGCCGCGCGACTTCGCTCCTCACCAGATCGGCTAGGGCTTTCGGTCCGCGGCGGTTGGGCTCTGCGATCTCGGCGCCGAGATCGGCCAGCCGCTTCCGCACAGCCTCCTCGCTGAGGCCCTTGTTCAAGGCTTTGGCGAGCTTGTCGATGATTGGCTTCGGCGTGCCTTTCGGCGCGAACACCGCATAGAAAGGTGCGCAATCGAATTCGGGCAGGCCCTGCTCATAGGAGGTCGGCACGTCCGGTAGCAGCGGGCTCCGCTTCTTTGCCGCGATGGCAAGCGCCTTGACGGTGCCCGCCTGTACGTGGGGCAATGGTCCGAGCACGGGATCACAGTCGTAGTCGATCTGGCCTGCGAGGATCGCATTCATCACCGGCGCTGTGCCGGTGAACGGAACCATAGTCGGCTTGATGCCGATGGCCGAGTTGAGAAGCAGGCAGCCAACGTAGGACACGGAGCCGACGCCGGCGTGCCCCATGTTGAGCTTGCTCTCGTTGGCCTTGGCGTAGGCGACGAACTCCTTGAGGTTGTTGGCAGGAAAGTCTTTGCGGACCGCCAGCAGTTCTGGCTGCTCGGCGATCAGTCCGATCGGCTCGAAATCCTTCTCCGGGTCATAACCCAGGTTGGGATAGAACATGGGCGCCGCGGCGTGCGTGCCCATGTGACCGGAGATGAGAGTGTAGCCGTCGGCAGGGGCGCGCGCGGCGCGCAGCGATCCAAGCGTGCCACCGGCACCGCCGACATTCTCGACTACGAACTGCTGGCCAAGATGGCGCGAGAAAATGTCCGCCACGATCCGGCCGGTAATGTCGGCCGGCCCACCGGCCGCGAAAGGCACGATCACCGTCACCGTTCTCGTCGGGTAGTCCTGGGCGTGCGCGCCACTCATTCCGGCGAGCACGAGAAACGCTACCGCAATCCATTTCCCCGTCACCGTCCCCTCCATGACATCGCCGGCTTTCGTGAGAGCAACCATAGCCATCTCGCGCGGCGCGTGGCAACGCGGCTGGCTGATGCCGGCCCAGCGGCACGCTGACTTGTGAGGAATAAGCAGATTGGACAGAGGCTGTGCCCACATCTCACGATTTGGCAACGGCTTGCAGTGGCCGGCTGAGTGTTGCAAGGCAAGCATCTGCATCGTAGATGGGTTTAGAGGACGCGACCATGGGGAAAGACCGTCTGACGGCTTTTAGTGATGGCGTCATCGCCATCATTATTACGATCATGGTGCTGGAACTGAAGGTGCCGCACGGCGCCGACTGGTCGGTGCTAGTCGGAGTGGGCCCACACTTTCTTAGTTACGTGTTAAGTTTCATCTACCTGGCAATTTACTGGAACAACCATCATCACCTTCTTCACACCGTCACGCGTGTCGATGGGCTCATCCTCTGGGCCAATTGTCACCTGTTGTTCTGGCTCTCTCTTATTCCTGCTGCAACAGCCTGGATGGGCGAAAATTTTCTGGCTCCAATACCGACCGCGGTATACGGGGGAGTATTGCTGATGCCTGCGATTGCTTACTACCTGCTACAGAAAGCGATCCTACGAAAGCATGGGGCACACTCCGTACTTGCCGCCGCCCTCGGCAATGACATTAAGGGCAAAATATCGCCAATGCTCTACACCGCAGCAATTGCGCTGGCATTTGTGAGCCCTTGGCTGTCGATTGCGATCTATATTCTTGTTGCGGTGATTTGGCTGGTTCCAGATCGCCGGATCGAAAAGGTCATAAGCGAGACCTAAGCCAGCATGGCATAAGGCTGAGCTGTGCCTCTTCGGTGCGTCTGGTGTAGGCCGATACAATGCCTGGGCTTGGAGAGGACATGCAGCGGCGCGAGTTCATTACGCTACTTGGCGGTGCGGTGGCGTCTTGGCCACTCGCTGCGTACGCGCAGCAGCGCACACAGCGCGTCGGAATGCTTATCGTTGGAGCTAGCGCACCACCCCGTGATTTCGAACTTGTCCATCAGTTGGCGCGGATCGGGTACGTCGAGGGGCGCAATGTAACCTATGAGATTCGTGGTGCAGATGGCGACATCAATCGACTCCCGCAGCTTGCCCGAGAGTTAATCGCGACAAGTCCAGACGTAATTGTAGGGTCCACGTCACCAGCGGCGGTCGCTTTGGCGGCTGCAACCGTCGACATTCCGATCGTGATGACGGTAGTCGTGGACCCAATCGCGCTTGGACTGAGCAATAGCATGTCGCGTCCTAGCCGCAACGTAACCGGCTTCACCAATTCTAGCGTTTCACTAGCGGCCAAGAGGCTTGAGCTGTTGCGCGAACTTGTGCCGGCGTTAAACAAAGTGGCCTATCTATGGGTGCCTTTGAATCCATTGACGAAGTTGTTCGGAGAACAAGTGCGGATGGCGGCCGACTCACTTGGCATCAAGCTACTCTCGCTGCCACTAACATCGAGTGCCGACATTGGCGCCGCCTTCACACTTGCCGAAAAGGAACAGGTGGCCGCCGTGCTTATCGAATCCGATGAGCTTGCAGTGCGCTTCAGTGGTACTATTGTTGATGAATGCTTGGTGCGAAACCTCCCTGCCATGCACGCCTGGCCATTTGAGGTACGCAATGGTGCTCTCATTTCCTATGGGCCTGCCACCGTGGAAAATTATCCACAAACCGTGGTTTACGTCGACCGCCTCTTAAAGGGTGCCAAGATCACCGAGTTGCCGTTCGAAGAGCCGACGCAGATTAGACTGGCAATAAACCTTCGCACGGCGCGCTCAATTAGAATTACCGTGCCGCCATCGCTGCTTGCCCGCGCTGATGAGGTTATTGAATAAGGGCCTTTGGACTTTCTTCGCGTGGGCGAAACGCTAGCGCAATCATGATTGCCCGAAATGCCGTATTGCGACGATCCAGTCCGATGGTCCCCGGCCATGGTCTTCTGTTTTACGGACCTGGGCAGAGATCCAAAGCAGTGCAGAAATAAAGCGTGTAGTTTCCCGCTTTGTCGCTCGCCGTGCCCGCCGCACTTTCCAACGCCTCGTCGGAGACTTCGTACGCGAGC
This sequence comes from Pseudolabrys sp., assembly GCA_036391175.1. Taxonomy (GTDB): domain Bacteria; phylum Pseudomonadota; class Alphaproteobacteria; order Rhizobiales; family Xanthobacteraceae; genus Pseudolabrys. Next base: position 1,943 of record DASWAK010000086.1, on the reverse strand, counting down.
ATCCGTTCTTCGGTCTGGTCGAGTCCAAAGGTTGTGTCGCTCATAGGTGCTCCGTTCGTTGGCCAGCGCCCAATCAGAGGCCTTTTATTATCGTCAAAATTGAGAACGCTGCATAGGCCTGGGCAGCGTCACAGCGATGGTTGACGAAATGTCCGTTACTGAGCGTCTTGCAGACTATCGACCCTAATACTCGATGACCCGCCGGATATTGCGAGCTTCCGCGCTCATGTGATGACGTGCGGCAGCAAAGGCGTTCGTGCGCCTGCCCACAGCCGTATTGTTAATGGTCAGCCCAAAAAAGGATAATGGCAATTGGGTAAAGCCTGCCGGCATGACTCCCGACCAGTTCAGCAATTTGGCGGATCTGGACATAGACGTGCTTGAGCAGCCGGAGGCAGATGCAATTGCAAGAATATGCTGACCTGTGGCTGCAAAGCAAAGTTTTGAATCAGCCTATTCGAATGACGAGCAATTTAGAGGTAGAATATGGCTCGTTTCATAACTCCGAAGTGGCGTGGCAGAAAATCAAAGGTGTACCTGGAAGAAACGAAAAGGCTAAGCTGAACTCGCGTCAAGAGAGGAGCGACGGCAATGACCGACGAATCTAAAAAGCGCACCGAGGCGATGCAGCGGGCGGCTGAATGTCGGGATAGAGCGGCCCAGTATGATGCTCTTGCCGATGAAGCCAAGCAGCGCGGGGATAACGAAATGAGCGCCAATTTTGCCAGCAGTGCACACGAGGAGCGGAACGAGGCGCGCCGTATCGAAGAGAGCATTGGCAAGTTTGTTGAGCCGAAATCCGCACCCGCGCGCTCGCGGCGCTGATCCCGCCGCAATTCTGAGATCCAACATCGTTTTTTTCTGAACATCCGAAAAAGACCCGACACTCCGTAACGGATCCCCGGGGCGCGGATCTATCGGATGTCGGCTTTTGGCCCAAAATGGATATCGGCTGCGCTTCCGACGCACCCGTCCATGAACGGCTCCCAGGCTCTTCCAGAGGTCCGGTTTAAGCAGAAATGACTTATCTCGGACATACACGGCCGTGGCGAATGGTAGGCTGGTTGCAAAATCGCTTTCTCTACCCGCTGACTGATCCACGCCGATTCGGTATCCTGCAATCCGGTCTTGGCTGCGGGGGGCGCGCGGTCAAGGGAAGCTCTTTAGGAAGGGGACTTAAATGTTTGTTGCACGCCAGTTTGCTGCCGCTGTGACAGCATCGTTGCTGATCACGGCTGCATTTTTCGTCCTCCTTTTCTCAGTCGCGGACTCACAGGCCAAAGGTCCATCCGGCAGCTGCGAAGATGGGGGCGAGCTCGCGGTCTTGCCCTCGCCGGCAGCGCCGTGGAAGGGCGCGCCTTTGCGCGTCGTCTTCGCCGTGGAGAATCCGCTTGAGGGCGAGCTTTCGCTGATCGCGCCCGATGGACGCGTCGCGGCCAAATCGCGTCAGCAGCACGGCGGGCCGCCGTATTTCTGGTTCGCCGAGGTCGCATCGCCAGCCGCGGGAACATGGCGCGCGACGCTCGCGCGCGCCAACGCGCCGACTGGGTGCAGCACGATCACGCGCGAGATCGCCGTGCGCGATGACGAGCCGCCGCGGCCGAGCGCGACCCCGGGGAGCGTCTGGCCCTTACGCAATACATGGAATCGCGCGACGGAAAACTTGTATTCTGCATGGATCGAGAAGCTCTTCGACGCGCCGCTCGACGCGGCGCCGTCATGGCCGGCGCTGCATGAAGTGCTGCGTGATCGATCGCGCAATTTCCTGTTCAATCATTTGGGTCTCCGCGAAGACGAGATTGGGCTTATCATTCGCCCTGACTGTGCCGACCTTCCGTACTTTTTGCGCGCGTATTTTGCGTTCAAGATGGGACTGCCGTTCGGGTACGCGAAGTGCTCGCGCGGCGGCGGCGGCCAGCCGCCGAAGTGCTTCGCGTGGTCGG
>DASWAK010000085.1:0-11777 GCA_036391175.1 Pseudolabrys sp. | reverse complement strand
CATGCGCCATACCAATTGATTTTCGCCAATATTCTGGTCGGACCGCTGACACGGCTGGCTGTGTCGTTGCGCAAGATCGCTGCGCCGGGCGCGCGCATCGTGCTCTCCGGCCTGCTGCCCAGCCATGCCAATTCTGTCCTCTCGATTTATCGAGCCCAGGGTCTCACACTCGAGCGGCGCGTCTCGCTTGAAGGCTGGGTCACGTTGGTCATGCGCCGAAAACAAAGCCGCCCCGGGCGAGAATGACCGGGGTAGCTTTGTTGGTGAAGCGGCTGCTACCAGCCGCCGAACGGCATCTTGTCGAATTTCCGCTTGACCAGCCGCTTGCCCTTTTCATCGAACGTGCGCGGCAACAAATGTGCGTGCCGCGCAATCTCGCGATGAACATGCTGGAGGCGCGACTCCACCAGAGCATCCATGAAGCGGGCAAAAAAGCTCTTGCGCGGCGCGGCGACTTGCGTGCGCTCAGCGAGTTTGTTGGCGGGAACGCGGGCAACGCCATAAGTAACGGCAACCATTGCATGTCTCCTTCTCAAAATCGAAGCATCGGCAAAGGTCATGACATTTGCTTTCGACTGTTGCAGTGCAATATAGCCATTAATACCACCGCGACCATTCGTGACAATGCATAGATGCCCTGTAATCCCGATATGAATCGATTAATGACTTATAGAGATCAGTGGCATCATTTCGACAGATTGGTGCATTGCACAAATTTGAATCAGACGACGATATCTTGCTGAATTTGTGGCCAATCCGGCAAAGATCTTTCTCAAAGTTCAGACAACGATTGCACACGTCGCGTGCTGGCCTTTGCGCATGCCTGCATTGCTACGTCCGCGTGGCGCGCTAGAGTACTGCCTCATGCTCGAAACGCGTTTTCAATCGTTCGACGATTCGAGCGAGCGCGCGCACAGTGGCGCGCGCGTCGCCGAATTGCGGAAAGAGCTCAAGCGGCGTGGGCTAGACGGCTTCATGGTGCCGCGTGCCGACCGCCAACAAAACGAATATCTCCCCGCGAGCGAAGAGCGACTCGCCTGGCTCACCGGCTTCACCGGTTCGGCGGGTGCGGCGGTGGTGCTGCACGATCGTGCGACGCTTTTCGTTGACGGGCGCTACACAGTGCAGGCGAACACCCAAGTCGACGGAAATATTTTTTCGATTGAGCATTTGGTGGAGCATCCACCGGAGCAATGGCTTGAGCAGAATCTGAAAAATGGCGTGAAGCTTGGCTACGATCCGTGGCTACATACCAGTGACCAGGCGGAAAAACTAAGGAAGGCTTGCACCATGGCAGGCGCCGAATTGATGGCAGTCGACAGCAATCCAATCGACGTGCTGTGGCGCGACCGCCCCGCACCCCCGGCCGGCGCAGTGACCCTGCGCGAGCTCAAGCTCGCTGGCGAAGCCGCGACCGACAAGCTTAAGCGCATCCGTGCAGAGCTGACGAAACTTCGCGCCGATGCGCTTCTGGTCTCGGACCCCCAAAATGTTGCATGGGCGCTCAACATCCGTGGCGCGGATGTCGCGCATACACCGCTGGCGCTTGCATTCGCATTGGTTCCACGCGAGGGCCAGCCGTCGCTTTATATTGAGGCCGTAAAGCTTAGCAATAATGTTCGTCACGCACTGGAAGAATTTACCGACGTGCGTGCGCCGGACGACCTGGCCCGCGACCTCGACAAGTTCAGGGACAAAATCGTCCGCCTGGACCAGTCGAGTGCGGCCGACGCGTTTACCCTCCTGCTTGCCGATCATGGTCGGAAACCGCAGCGCGGTGCCGACCCAATTGCACTGCTGAAGGCGACAAAGAATCACGCCGAGATCGTTGGCAGCCGCGCCGCCCACAAGCGTGATGGCGTGGCAGTCGCACGCTTTCTGGCCTGGCTCGACAGGGAAGCGCCTTCAGGCAAGCTCACCGAAATCGACGCAGTCGCGGCGCTGGAATGTTTCCGCCGGAACACTGGGGCGCTCAAGGATATCTCCTTCCCAACCATCGCCGGCGCGGGACCAAATGGCGCGATCGTCCATTACCGCGTCACACGCACGTCCAACCGGCGCATCGACAAGAACGAATTGTTTCTGATTGATTCCGGCGCACAATACGAGGACGGGACCACCGATATCACCCGGACTATCGTCGTCGGTGAGCCGCGCGAGGAGATGCGCGACCGCTTCACCCGCGTGCTCAAAGGCCATATTGCTGTCGCCACCGCCGTATTCCCCGAGAATACCAGCGGCGCCCAGATCGATCCGCTGGCGCGCACGGCGTTATGGCAAGCAGGCCTCGATTTCGACCACGGCACAGGACACGGCGTTGGCAGCTATCTGTCCGTGCACGAGGGCCCAGCGCGCATCTCCAAGCTTGGCACCGTCGCCCTTCGCCGCGGCATGATCCTTTCGAACGAGCCCGGCTACTACAAGACCGCCGCCTACGGCATCCGCATCGAGAACCTGGTGCTGGTAATTGCAGCGCCTGAGCCGGTCGGCGCGGAGAAGCCGCTCAATACTTTCGAGACGCTGACGCTGGCGCCGATCGACCGGCGGCTGGTCGACGCCCATATGCTAACGCCCAAGGAGCGCGCCTGGCTCGACAGCTATCACGCGAGGGTGCACGAGGTGCTTGGCCCTCTTGTTGACGCGCCAACGCGGCGCTGGCTCGCTGCAGCAACAAAGCCGCTTTAGGCTGAGACGTGCACGACGTCCGAATCAAGACGGAAGTCAGCGCCACGCCTTGGCGTCTCCTGGCCCTGTTGATGGCGATGACCGCCATCGGCCCTGCCACGCTCAATATTCTGGTGCCGGCGCTGCCCGGACTGGTCAGTTTGCTCGCCTCCGACGCCGAAACGGTACAGCTCACATTGTCGCTCTATTTGCTGAGCCTGGCCACAGCCCAACTGCTGCTCGGGCCATTGTCTGACCGGTTCGGCCGCCGACCGGTGGTACTGGGCGGGCTGACACTGGCTGTGGTCGCCGCGCTCGCGGCAATTGCTACTGCCTCTATCGGAGCCCTCATCGCGATGCGTATCGTGCAAGCGGTCGGCGCCTCGACTGGCGTGGTGATCGGGCGCGCCATCATCCGCGATCTCTACGAGCGTGACCACGCCGCCGCCATGATTGGCCTGGTTACCACCGCCATGGTGATCGCACCGATGATCTCCCCGCTGATCGGAGGCGTTCTCGATACCGCCTTCGGCTGGGAGGCGATCTTCGTGTTCATCGCCTTGTTTTCCGGCGCTGTGCTCGTGTGGGCCATGTTCGTTCTGCCGGAGACACGGCCGGCGGGCGCAGCGCAGGCGCCAGCGATGCTGTTGCAGGACTGCGGCTTGCTGCTGGCAAGCGCGAAATTCCATGGTTACGTGCTCGCCGGCGCACTGGGCTCGGCACCCTTCTTCACCTTCCTCGGCGGTGGCCCGCATGTGGTGGTGAATCTGATGGGGCGCACTTCGGCCGAATACGGATTCTGGTTCGCCGTAACATCCCTCGGGTACATGAGCGGGAATTTCACCGCCTCGCGGCTGTCACAGCGCTTCGGCGTCGACGCCATGATAATTGCCGGTATCGCCTTCGAACTGATCGGAGCCACCCTTACTGTCGCGCTTGTGGCCGGCCTGCCCGACGCGGGACCGGCGATCATCTTCCTGCCGCAGATGGTCATTTCCTACGGCAACGGGCTGCTACTGCCGAATGCCATTGCGGGCGCGGTGAGTGTGCGCCCGCAGGCCGCTGGCACCGCTTCAGGCATGACCGGCTTCACGCAGATGGCGGTCGGTGCAGCATCGACGCAAACGGTCTCGATCTTGCTCGCCACGGCGACCACGGCTATGCCGATGGCTTGGATGATGCTGATTGCAGCGGTGGCAACAGGAGGTTCATTTTTCGCGCTGGTGCGCCGGCCGTCAGCCGCCAACGAGCGTTAGCCATTCGTCCTCGGTTAGTACCTTCACGCCAAGCTTCTTTGCGTCGGCAAGCTTGGAACCAGCGCCGGCTCCGGCAACCACATAATCGGTTTTCTTCGAAACTGAACCGGCAGCCTTGGCACCGAGCCTTTCGGCCTGCGCCTTCGCTTCCTCACGCGTCATTTTTTCCAGCGCGCCGGTAAACACCACCGTCTTGCCGGCGATGGCTGTGTCTTTTTTTGGCTTCTCGGCATCCAGGATTTTCACTTCTTTGGTCAGGCGCTCGACGATTCCCCGGTTGTGGCTTTCGCCGAAATACGCAGCGACGGCGTGGATGACCGTGTCGCCGATCTGATCGAGCGCATCCATTTCGGCGATCGTCTCCTCGTCGCCCTTGGCGATTTTCAATCCCGCGTTGTGAAACGACTTCCATGACCCGTAGCCACGGGCAAGCGCCAATGCGGTGGTTTCACCGACATGGCGGATGCCGAGCGCGTAGATAAAACGATCGAGCGAAATCTCCCGCCGCTGCTCGATAGCTTCGAACAGGTTGCGCACAGAGGTTTCGCCGTAGCCTTCTTCGTCCTCCAGCTTGATCTTCTTATTGCGCGCCTGGAGGGTAAAAATGTCGGCTGGCTCCTTGATCCATTCTCTCTCGAAGAACAGCTCGATCTGCTTCTCGCCCAGCCCCTCGATATCAAAGGCGCGACGCGAGCAAAACAGTTTCAGATGCTCGATCTTCTGGAACGGACAGGCGAACTCGCCGGTACAGCGGGCCCGCGCGCCCTCCTCGCCGGTCGCGGTTTCCTCGCGCACGATGTCGGTGTGGAGATAACAAGGGCATTTCTTTGGAAAATGATAAGGCTGGGCGTCCTTCGGCCGCTTATCTATGACCACATCGACAACCTGTGGAATAACATCGCCGGCGCGTTGAATGATGACGGTATCGCCGGTGCGAATATCGCGGCCTTCCCGAAGCGACTCCCCGTTTCCGCCAATGCCTTTGATGTAGTCCTCGTTGTGCAGCGTAACGTTTTGGACGATCACGCCACCAACGCCAACTGGCTCGAGCTTACCGACTGGCGTGAGCGCACCGGTACGGCCAACCTGCAGCTCGATGTCCTTGAGCACGGTCATCGCTCGCTCAGCCGGGAATTTATGCGCGATCGCCCAGCGCGGCGTGCGCGAGACGAAGCCAAGCCTTACCTGCCAATCGATGCGATCAACTTTGTAGACAACACCATCAATGTCGTAATCGAGCTTGGCCCGCTTCTCCTCGATTTCGCGGTGGAAGCCGATGAGTTCTTCGGTCGAGCGGCAGAGTTTGGTGAGCGGATTAGTCTTGAAGCCGCAGGACTCAAACCATTTGATCATGCCGGACTGGCTGTCCGCCGGGACTTCGCTCATTTCTCCCCAAGAGTAAGCGAAGAATCCGAGGGGGCGTGAGGCCGTAACGGCGGGGTCTTTCTGCCGCAATGAGCCGGCGGCTGAGTTGCGCGGGTTGGCGAAAATTGTATCCCCCGCCGCCTTCTGGCGTTCGTTGAGCTTCAGGAAAGCCGCTTTGGTCATATAAACCTCGCCACGCACCTCGCACACTGGCGGCACATTTCTGCCTTTCAACCTGTGCGGCACATCCCTTAGCGTGCGGATATTGGCCGTAACGTCCTCACCCTCGGCGCCGTCGCCTCGAGTCGCGGCAGTGATGAGTTCTCGGCTTTCATAGCGCAGCGACAACGAGAGACCATCGATCTTCGGTTCTGCGCTGAAAGCGAGCTTCTCGTGATCATCCAATTTCAAAAATCGGCGGATGCGGGCAACAAAATCGACTACGTCCTGTTCGGCAAATGCATTGTCGAGAGAAAGCATCGGCACCGCGTGCCGAACCTTCTTGAATTTTCCGGTGGGTGCCGCTCCCACACGTTGCGATGGTGAATCCGGGCGGATGAGTTCGGGGAAGCGCCCTTCGATTGCGGCATTGCGCTGACGCAAGGCGTCATATTCGGCGTCCGTGACGGTTGGTGCGTCCTGCTGATAGTAACGCTTGTCGTGCGCCGCGATTTCAGCCGCCAGCCGCTTCAACTCGGCCCTGGCCTGCGCCTCGGTGAGGTTCGTTGTTTTGATCGTCGACGCGTTTTGGCTCGCCATGCACGGATTATATCAACTCGCCGCCTTGATCAGCCGTTCGGCTGCGGCGCGGGCTTCGTTGGTGATCTCGGCGCCAGCCAGCATGCGGGCGATCTCCTCACGCCGGCGTTCTGATGCCAGCTCGGTGACGCGGGTGGCCACCCGTTTTCCCTTCTCCAGCGTATCCTTAGTGATGAGATAATGGCGGTCGGCACGCGCTGCCACTTGCGGTGCGTGCGTGACCGCGAGCACCTGTACGCCACGCGCCAGCGCAGCGAGCCGCATGCCGATGGCATCCGCGACGGCACCGCCCACGCCGGTATCGATCTCGTCGAACACCAGCGTCGGCGCCGAGCCGCGGTCGGCCAGCACCACCTTCAAGGCGAGCAGGAACCGCGCCAGCTCACCACCGGAAGCAACCTTCATCAGCGGTCCTGGCCGGGTACCTGGGTTGGTCTGCACCCAGAATTCCACCCGATCGATGCCGTCCGGCCCATCTGCGGCCGGATCGCTGTCGATTTGAGTAGAGAATTTCGCCCGCTCCAGCTTAAGCGGCTTGAGTTCGCTGTTGACCGCCTTGTCAAGGGCGGTCGCCGCCTTGCCGCGCGCTTGGGAAAGTACCTGCGCCGCAGCCCGATACGCCGCTTCGGCTTGCACAGCTGCAGCCGCCAACGCCTTGAGCTTGCCCTCGCTGGCGTCGATCAGAGCGATGTCGGCATTGTACCTGCGCGCAAGTGCTGCAAGTTCATCCACCGGGACGTTGTACTTGCGACCCGCCGCGCGGAGCCCAAACAGCCGTTCCTCAATGCGCTCCAGTTCGACCGGGTCGAAATCGGCAGTACGCAAGGCTGCTTCAAGACGGCCACGGGTTTCATCCAGTGCTGTTAGTGCCGCGTCGAGCGCTTTCACCGTCGGCTCGACCAGGCTCGGCGCCTGCGCCGCTCGCCGCTCCAGGCGCCGGATGACGCCCGATAGCGCCGGTACACTGGAACTAGCACCAGCGATCACCTCGTGGGCCTCTCGCAAGTCTTCCGCCACTTTTTCCGCCTGCATCATTGCAGTGCGCCGCTCGGCAAGTGCGGTCTCCTCGCCTGCTTGCGGCGAAAGCTTGTTAAGCTCTTCGACCGCATGACGCAGCCAGTCGCCCTCGCGCTTGGCGCGCTCGACTTCGGCACTATGGGCATCGGCCGCAGCCTGCGCCTCGCGTCGCGCTTCCCATAACTGTCCAACCCTTGCGGTCTGCTCCTCGAGCCCGCCGAATGCGTCGACAAGCCGCCGGTGAGTGCCGGCATCGACCAGAGCACGCTCATCGTGCTGGCCGTGGATCTCGACCAGCGCACTGCCGACCTGTTTGAGCACCTGCACGCTCACCGGTTGATCGTTGACGAAAGCGCGCGTGCGTCCGTCGGCGAGCTGAACGCGGCGGAGGATCAATTCGTCCTCCGCGGGAATATCATCGGCTGCGAGAAGTGCGCGCGCCGGATGGTCGCGCCCCACATCGAACACGGCGGTTACCTGGCCCTGCTCAACGCCATGGCGCACCAGCATCTGGTCACCGCGACCGCCCAAAGCCAATGCGAAAGCATCGAGCAGGATCGACTTGCCGGCACCCGTCTCGCCAGTGAGCACCGCTAGCCCCTTGGCAAAATCGATATCGAGCCGATCGATTAGGACGATGTCGCGGATCGAAAGTCGGGAGAGCATTGGCTGCCGGTCCAGAGCCTTACGGATTCGCCATCATTAAAGACGGGGATGGCCGGCACAAGGCCGGCCACGATACTGTGAATCAGTAACAGGCTCAGCCTAGGCCGATGCCCTTGAACGCCTTGCTGATCCACGAACCCTGGTTCTCCTTCGGCTCGACGCCGCCGGTCTTCACCAGAGCATAAGCGTGCTTGTACCAGGTACTGTCTGGGAAATTGTGCCCGAGAACGGCGGCCGCGGTTTGTGCCTCCTCCACTATTCCGAGCGCCATGTAAGATTCTGTTAGCCGCATAAGTGCTTCTTCGACGTGACGCGTCGTCTGGTACTTGGTGATAACCACTTTGAACCGGTTAATGGCGCCGGTATAGTCCTTCTTTTTCAGATAGTAGCGGCCAATCTCCATTTCCTTGCCGGCGAGTTGGTCGCGGGCGACTTCTATCTTCTGCTTGGCACTGTTCGCATATTCGCTGGTCGGATATTTCCGGATGACTTCATCAAGTGCGGCAAGCGCCTTTTCGGTTCGTGCCTGGTCGCGAGTGATGTCAGGAATTTCGTCGAAATAAGACGAGCCAATCAGAAATTGCGCGTAGGCGGCATCCGCGCCGCCGGGGTGCAGTGCGATGTAACGCTTTGCCGAATTGATACAGTCGTCGTATTCGCCAGCCTGATAGTATGCATACGACGTCATGATAAGAGATTTGCGCGCCCACTCAGAGTACGGGTGCTGCCGGTCAACCTCCTCGAACTTTTTCACCGCCTCCTTTGGGTCTTTCTTGGCGTTGAGGAGATAGAGGCCCTCGTTGTAAAGCCGATCGGCGGGTTCATCAGGGGGGGTGTCATCTTTCTTGGTGAAAAAATCGAAGCTGCTGCAGGCACTGAGGCTTGCCGCCAGTAGCCCGATGGCCAAAGCGCGTACAACGCGCGTCCAGCGTTCTGACGGCGCGGTCATGTCTGCAACGCCCTTGGGCTCAATATTCTTGCCCAATAGAGTCTTGAACACAAACTCATCCACGCGAAGTTGCTTCCCCGAAAGGCGGCTTCGCAAAGGCCTTTAAACTGCACGACTATCCGCGCCGGTCTATCCGAAAACTGCCGATTTCGCCATGCGACTAAGCCGACATTCGGCCCGGATTAAGGCGAAGGTTAAGGCAAAATCCCGAGGTTTTCAGGACACTTCCGGCCCATACGCCGCAGCTACCAAGCCGGTAACGACATCGGCGTGGCCACGTATGCGGCGCGCCGGTTCGACCGCCTCAACCACCCGCCAAGCCTTCGGATCTGCCATCAGCGCAGAGAGGACGGCATGATTAAGCTTGTGGCCGCCACGGATGGTCTTGTATGCGGCAAGCAGCGGCTGACCTGCGAGCGCTAGATCGCCGATAGCGTCGAGCACCTTGTGGCGTACAAACTCATCAGCAAAGCGCAATCCCTCTGGATTGAGCACACGATCTTCGCTCACGACGAGGGTATTTTCGAATGAGGCACCGAGTGCATAACCAGTGCTCCACAACTTGGCTACGTCGCGCATGAACCCAAAAGTGCGGGCACGCGCAATCTCCTGGCGGAAAGTATCGGGCTCAATGTCGAGTGAAAGCGCCTGCCGGCCAATCAGCGGATGGTCGAATTCGATTTCGGCTTCGACCCGGAAGCCGTGCTGATAAGGCCGCAATTCGCCATAGGCACCATCCTTCGCCACCGATATCGGCTTGACCACTTCGATATAGCGGCGCGGTAGCGCGCGGGCGGTGAGGCCGGCCTGATCGATCGCATCGACGAATGCGGCGGCGCTACCATCCATAATCGGTACTTCCGGCCCGTCGATCTCGACGACTACGTTGTCGACATAGAGGCCACGTAGCGCCGCCAGCAGATGCTCGGCGGTTGAGCAAAGCGGACCTTTGGCGTCGCCAAGAACGGTGGCGAATTCGGTCGCAGTGACTGCGCGCACGTCGGCGCGAATCTCGCGTTCGATCGACCCGTCTGGCGTGATGCGCTGGAAGACGATGCCGCTGTCATCGTCAGCAGGGTAGAGCGTGAGCGTAACTGGAAGGCCAGAATGAACGCCAATGCCTGAAACGGCAATCTGGTGGCGTAGCGTTGTCTGCTTAGCGCCCTTCATTTACTAAACTTCCGCTGGCCCGTAAGAGCGCGCGGCCCCATCCCCAAGGCCCCTGAGGGGCCACATTTTTGCCTTCAGTCCAAGCCGCCCTTGTAGCTTGAGCAGCGATCCCCAGAGACTCGAAAAGTCCCTTTCGCTGCTGAAACTTAGGCTATTACGTGGGTCATCCCAACTCACGCTTTCTTACCGACTGTTACTCTTTTTTGCCGCAATTGCCGGTCGAACCTGGCGCCGGATCTATATTACGATGGATCGCGAATGCTTTTACCGCACAACGCGGCTTTCTAACCAATGGCGAGTTAATTTGAGAATCATAATTTATTTCAATTGGTTAGATCGGAGTAGCCAGCAAGCAATCGGCCCCACTTCCTGGTCGGAAGCAGGGCCGAATGTCCGTGGATCGGTCGTCAGTTAGCCTGGCGGCGGAGGAAAGCCGGGATATCGAGTTGGTCCTCCTCGGCCGAATTATGCACAGGCGCGGCGCGACCGTGTGGGTCGAGGCCCTGCGGAGCGGCCCGCCGCGCATATTCCGACACCGGTTCCGAGGGCCGACCTTCGGGGTGGCGGGCGGCCGGGCGTTGCGGGGGGCGTTCGAATTGCGGAATTGGCCGTGCGGGGCGCGGCGTGGGCGGCGCTACCGGCGCGTCCCCCTCCGCTCTCCGGCCAAGTCCGACTGAAGCCAGCCTTTGCATGAGTGTCATCCGGCGCTTTTCTGGATGATCGTCATCGAGTTCGCCACGCTGTGCTCGAATTTCGTTTTGCGCCGGCAGCGGCAATTCATCGATGCGCGGCATGCGCGGCGCGCGTGCGTAGCGTTCGGGCGCCGGAGGAATGAACGCCGCCGGCATCTGTGGCTCCACAAGCGGCGCCTCCATCTGGGCCGGCTCGAAGAGTGACGGCTTAATCGGCATCGGCCGAATCGAAACGTCCTCGATCGCGGTCGGCGGCAGGATAGCAGCCGCAACTGCAGCATGGGCGGCAGATTCAACCGAGGGCGCGGCATGCGCCGTCACCGGCGCGCTACGCTCGATACGGTCGGCAACGCGGCGGCTATCGTTGCGTATCTTGCCGGCGAGCTCTTTGAGCGCACTTTCCGCGGGCTGAGCTTGGCGCACCGTGCCATTATTATCGATGCCGGTCGCCACAACAGAGACACGGATGATGCCCTCGAGGCTTTCGTCGAAGGTGGCGCCGACAATGATGTTGGCATCCTGATCGACTTCCTCCCGAATGCGGGTGGCGGCCTCGTCAACTTCGTAAAGCGTGAGGTCTTTGCCGCCAGTGATCGAGATGAGCAGGCCCTTGGCCCCCTTCATCGAAGCGTCATCGATCAGTGGATTGGAAATCGCAGCTTCAGCGGCCGTAAGCGCCCGCTTCTCGCCTGAAGCCTCGCCAGTACCCATCATCGCTTTGCCCATCTCACGCATGACAGCGCGCACATCGGCAAAGTCGAGATTGATCAATCCTTCCTTGACCATCAGGTCGGTGATGCAGGCCACACCCGAATAAAGCACCTGGTCGGCCATGGCGAAAGCATCGGCAAAAGTAGTTTTCTCGTTGGCCACCCTGAACAGATTTTGGTTCGGGATGATCAGCAGTGTATCCACCACCTTCTGCAATTCGATAATGCCGGCTTCGGCAAAGCGCATGCGACGCTGGCCCTCGAAGTGGAACGGCTTGGTGATCACGCCGACAGTAAGGATGCCAAGCTCGCGTGCAGTCTTCGCGATGATCGGCGCCGCACCAGTGCCGGTGCCTCCACCCATTCCGGCGGTGACGAACACCATATGTGCACCGGTCAGGTGATCGCGGATCTCGTCGATCACCTCTTCTGCCGCGGCGCGTCCCACCTCGGGCTGCGAGCCGGCGCCAAGCCCTTCGGTCACCTGGGTGCCCATCTGAATGATGCGCTCGGCTTTGGACATGGTGAG
>DASWAK010000084.1:0-2867 GCA_036391175.1 Pseudolabrys sp. | reverse complement strand
CGCGAACCGCCAATGCCGGAAAGCCTCTACGACGCGCCCTCAGCCTGCGGCGCACCCGCAAATGCAGGCCGCATGACTAGAGACGCCTCAGCGGGGACGTCGAAGCGCTTGTGGAGGACGGCATGCGGCTGACACGCTGCAACAACTATCATGACTTTAGAGAGCTTGCGCGGCGGCGGTTGCCCGGCCCGATCTTTAATTATATCGACGGCGCTGCCGAGGATGAGACGACTTACCAAAGAAATACGCACGCATTCCAAGACTGCGACCTTGTGCCGAACGTTCTGGCCGGTGTTGCGCAAGTCGATCTCTCGGTCACCGTCATGGGGCATAAGTTGGCGATGCCCTTTTATTGCTCGCCGACAGCCTTGCAGCGGCTGTTTCATCATCAAGGCGAGCGCGCCGTCGCGCGTGCGGTCGAAAAATTCGGCACGATGTTCGGCGTCTCATCACTGGGGACGGTTAGCCTGGAAGAGATTTCGTCGAACTTCTCGTTTCCGCAGGTCTATCAATTTTATTTCCACAAGGATCGTGGCCTCAACAAGGCCATGATGGAGCGCGCGAGGAGCGCCGGCGTGCGGATCATGATGCTGACGGTTGATTCAATTACCGGAGGCAATCGTGAGCGCGATCTTCGGACCGGATTTTCCATTCCGCTCCGGTTGACTTTGCAGGGCATGCTTCAGTTCGCGATCAGGCCGAAATGGGGGATCAACTATCTCACGCATGAAAGGTTCCGGTTGCCGCAACTGGAAGAGCATGTCGACATGAGCGGAGGGGCAACCTCCATCGGTGATTACTTCACCAATATGCTCGACCCGTCGATGAACTGGGCCGACGTAGCTGAAATGGTGAAGCAGTGGGGTGACAAGTTCTGCTTGAAAGGCGTCATGAGCATCGACGATGCCAAAAGGGCGGTCGATATTGGCTGCGCGGGCATCGTGGTTTCGAATCATGGCGGCCGTCAGCTCGACGGTTCACGCAGCGCCTTTGACCAGCTGGCGGAAATCGTTGATGCGGTTGGCGACAAGATCGACGTTCTCTTTGACGGCGGCGTCCATCGTGGAACCCATGTGCTAAAGGCCCTGTCTCTCGGCGCCAAGGCCGTGGGGGGCGGCCGTTACTATCTTTTCGCGCTTGCCGCGGCGGGTGAGAGGGGTGTGGAGCGGGCGTTGCAGCTGATGCGCCTCGAAATCGAGCGCGACATGAGATTGATGGGTTGCACCTCCATCAGCCAGTTATCACGGCGCAATCTCAGATTTCGCAATCGCTGACGTCGTCGCTCACGGCCCGCCATAGAGCCATGCGATGCCGTCGTAGCTTTCCTCAGGTGTCCGGGGTGCCAGCGCCAGCTCGCGCAGCTCGGCGGCGACGCCACGCGCGTGATAGAACTCGCCATAAACCCGCGCCATGATCTGCGTGCGGCCCGTGCGCAGATAACGTTGCTGCTCGTAGGCCTTGAAGGCTTTGGCCGGATCGTCGGGCGATGCCGCGACTTTATCGGCTAGCACGATTGCATCTTCGGTCGCCATGCAGGCGCCTTGCGCGAGATACTGCAGCATCGGATGGGCGGCATCGCCCAACAGCGTAACGCGACCGCTTGACCAGTTCTTCACGGGCTCACGATCGCACAAGACCCACATGCGCCATGTCTCGATGCGCTCTAGCATGCGAAGCACCTGCGGCACCTGCATCTTGAAATGCTGCCACATCACGTCCTTGCCGCCTTCGGCATTCCAGCCTTCCTCGTAGCGATCGGAATGGAATACCGCCACCAGATTGTAGAGCTCGCCACGGCGTAACGGGTAATGAACGAAATGGGTGCGCGGGCCGGCCCATAACACGACATCAGGACGCCAAAGATCCTCCGGCACATCCTCGCGCTTGAGCACGCCGCGGTAGGCGATGTGGCCGGATACGCGCGGCTTGCCGTCGCCGACAACGCTCTCGCGGATCTTCGACCACATGCCGTCGCAGCCGATCAACGCACGGCCCTCGACGGTTTCGCCGTTATTGAGCGAGACCGACACGTGATCGCCGTGATCCTTGAAGGCGTCGACACGCCGGCTGGTTTCCAGTGTGATCAGGTTGCTGCCCTGGCAAGCATTAAGGAAAGTGCCATGGATATCGGCCCGGTGTGTGACGCCGTAGGGTTGGCCGAACCGCTTTAAGAATGCATCCCCAAGCGGAATGTTGGTGATCAATTTGCCGGTGAGCGCGTCGCGCATTTCCTGCGCGGGAGGCCGATGGGCGTCGGCAAGCACCGCGTCCTTGAGGCCGACCCTCTCCAGAACGCGAAAAATGTTTGGGCCGAGCTGGATGCCGGCGCCGACTTCGCGGAATTCCGGCGACTGCTCAAAAACTCGGACCGGAAAGCCCTGGTGTGCGAGCGCATAGGCGGTGATGAGCCCGCCGATGCCGCCGCCGGAGATGAGGAAAGGGGCGGAGCCGCCATTCGTACGCGCCATGGACATAACCTCAATTCACGCGGACCGGATTTGTGATGACCATAAAACCTGATATGGCCTGACGCAAAGTGCGTGTGCGCAAAAGAAAACCGCCGGCAGGGCGCCGGCGGGTTATGGCAGAGGCGGACTGAGGCTGAAAAGTTTTAGCCCTGAGCCAATTTTGCCGCTCACTTGGTCACCTGGCCGCGAACTTCGCCGCCTTTGTTGGCCGCGGTATGGACGTTGACGTACCACGTGCCGGCCATGAGCTCCTCGGCCTGGGCGTCAGTGAGCGTCGCGGATCCTTCAAACGAGCCCTTGTCGGCGCCGGCAATTGGCAGCGTCACGCCGCCGTTCTTGCCGACCTCGCCGGAATGGAAATGCGCCGCAGTCGCCGGACCGCTGAGGCCGGTAACGGTG
>DASWAK010000083.1:0-1791 GCA_036391175.1 Pseudolabrys sp. | reverse complement strand
CGGCAGTTCGAACAGCGCCCGTACCTCCTGACGCGTCCAGTCGTGGCGAGGCAGGCTGGACGCCGCGGGTGGCACCGCGTGGTGCAAAATTGACATGCCTGAGACCTCCGGAGTGCCTAGTCCGTCACGGTAGCTTATATCAAGCCGGAAAATTGATTGTGCAAGGATTTCATCGCATTGAGCGGCTTCCGACGCCATGTTAGCTTTGCTACACAACGTCGGGGAAATACCGCCATGAGGAAACTTGTTGTAAGCGCCATTGCGCTGGGATTTCTGATCAGCCCGGCTTTCGCGCAGAAGCGAGACGACGACCCGCTTGTGATCATGGAAAGAGAAAAGAAGGCGCAGGCCGAGGCAGTCGACAAGCAATACAAGCGAACGATCGAGCAGACCCGCAAGGAAGTCGATGCGCCGCGGAACGACCCGTGGGCGAACATGCGCGGGTCGAATGAGGGCAAGCGCTAGTTGGTCTCACCCATGAACCGGGACCGCATGATACGGTTTGCGGCGGTGCTGGTCGGTGCCGACGTGCTGTTCCGACTGAAGGAAGAACTCGGCGCGAAATTGTACGTCGCGATCCCCGCCGGAATCCTCCCTTATGCCGTTACCCTCGTTGTGCTCGGACGCATGCTCGGTAGCAGCAGCCAGGCGAAATAATCGTCACCACCAATGTCGGCGCCAGCCCCAATAAGGGCGGTAGTACGGCCCACCGTAATAGACCACCGGCGGCGGTCGATCGTAGTAGACCGGTCCGTCGATAACCTCAGGTCCTTCGACCACTTGCGGTGCTTGTGGACCTTGCCGATAGGCCGGGCCGGCGGCAGCTCGCGGTTGCGGTAATCGGCCGCTCATGTTGAGCGCGGTCTGGATGGCGAAACCTTTCTTGTCCTGCCAACTGATCTCGCACCAGCCTTCGTCGCATGCACCAGTGTCGACCAGGCTGCCGCCGGGAATCTTCGCAACAATTTCGCTGCCGGTACCTGGCGCCGCGCGCAGGTTAACGGTTGAAGCGACATAGGCGGGCTTGGCCAGAACGGGCATGGCAATGCAAGCAATGCCAAGGCCCAGAATATGCGAACCGATCTTCATGGCTTTACCCTCTGTCCACTCGCCCTAAAGTTTCTGCTGTGAAAAAGGCAGGAAATGGGCGGCCAAATTTCTATGCCGACAACGCTGGGTTCAGCGACTGACTGATGCCCAAATCGGCCCGTGTGCAGGCTATGATTCGTTGTAGACTTCGACCTCTTGCCTCAAGCCCAGCAGACCGATGTCCAAGCTCTTGCGCTTTCCCCGTTTGCTTTTGCTGCTGCCGGGCCTGTTTGTCTGCGGCGCCACGGGCTATGCGCAAAATCCAGGCAGCCTCCGCAGTCCTTCGGACGCCTGCCTTGCGTTTACAAGTGGATTATCGCTCGGCGCGTCGCTCCCCGGCATTAAGGCGAAGCTGCAAGCGGGCAAAACCATCGTCATCGTTGCGCTCGGTTCCTCGTCGACGACCGGTTTCGGAACGTTCAGATCTGGCGCCGCTTTTCCTGATGTGATGAAGCAAGAGCTATTGCGGCTGCGACCTTCTGCGCGGATCGAGCTAATTAACAGCGGTCGCATCATGGAGGACATACCAAACAACGTCGCCCGTCTCGACAACGACGTACTGCGCTACAAACCTGATCTGGTGGTGTGGCAACTCGGAAGCAACGACGCAGTGTGGCGCGGTATTGCCGACAATGCGAAGGAAATGGTCAGCGACGCCGTGAAGCGGCTTAAAGCAACCAATGCTGACGTCGTGCTCGTCGA
>DASWAK010000082.1:0-1616 GCA_036391175.1 Pseudolabrys sp. | reverse complement strand
TTCAGCGGCGTTTCCATAATCGATGGCGAGCCGTTCTGGGGCGCGCAGATCACCCTTGGCCGGCGCGATGCGCGCGGGTGCACAGCCTGCTTCAGCCGCTTGCTGTGCAAATCGCAAGCGCTCGGCCAACATGGTACTGCTGTTTGCGCCCATCACGAGCGCGCCTCGCAGCGGAGTCTTGCAAACGCGGCTGGCGGAAGAAGCACTCAATGTGTTCACGGCAGGCTCTCCATGTTGTCATCTTCTGAAGGCCCACGCGAAGGCGCGTGCGCGCCGGATATCCGGTTTCGGTAACAACTCAGATCTGCGTGGCTACTCGGTAGCCTTCATGTATGGCGTCCATCAGCAGTCGCGGTGCTAGGGCGTCGCCGATGCGATAGAGCTGGCTGACCTTGCCCTTGAGCCGGAAGTAGAGCGCGTCATTGCTCTCGCGCGAATAAGAGAGCACCAGGGAGTCAGCGGCAAGGTCCTGCTCAGCGTTGGTGAACACATCACGAATGGTGATCCATCCCGGCCTCGCTTTCTTTACTTGCTGATCTCTGACCAGGTTGACGCCCTTCGTCTTCAGTCTCTGCAACTGAAGGTCATGGGTGATCAATTCCACCCTGTAAGGGTTGCTGGTGAAGACCTTGCGAGGAGCAGATAAAATCACGGTGACTTGCTTTCCTTGGTCGGCCAGTATTTCCGCGGCGAGTAGGCCCTTTAGATGGTCCTGACAGTCAGCCACAACGACGCACTGGCCGGCTTCACCGTTTCGGCGCAGCACGTCCTCTGCCGCAAGAACGTGTGTCCCAGCAGCAATCTCGATCGCAAATTTGGGACCCACTTTCGTGGCTGAAGGGTTCGTAATCACAAGGCCGCCTGTGGCCACAACCACTGCGTCCGGGTTTTCCTTCAGCACCGCGTCCAGTGTCATGTCGGTATGCATGTGCACCTCGACCAGCAGCCGCTCGAGTTCATGCTTGAGAAACCGCACCGCTTGGCCGAATTCCTGCCGGTTGGGGGCCATGGCCATCATGCGGATTGCCCCACCCAGTTCCCCCGTTTTCTCGCAGAGCATCGCGTGATGGCCGCGTTGATGCGCTACCACTGCCGCCTCCATTCCGGCGCACCCGCCACCGATGATCAATACCTTCTTCGGCTCCGCCGCCGGCTTGATCATCCGCCGCCCTTCGAAACCAGCCTCGGGATTTTGCACGCACGTAATTGGCTCGCCGCGGCAAAATCGATGCCAGCAGCCTTCGTTGCAAGCTATGCAATGGCGAATATCCTCCACTCTTCCTTCACGTGCCTTGCGCGGCAGGTCGGGGTCGCAGATCAATGCACGGCCCATTCCCACCATGTCAGCTTCGTTGTTCCTGATGATCTGTTCCGCAGTCGCCGGGTTGTTGATTCGTATTGCCGTGAAAACGGGAAGATCGACCACCTGCTTGATTTCGGCCGCTAGGTTCACCATTGGTGCTGGCGGCATCGTCATTGGCGGGACGGCGAACGGGCCGGCGGCGTTGACGCTCAGGTAATCGAGTTTGCGGCAGCGTGCCCATGCGGAAGAGAGTTCTTTAACACCGTCCAGCGAATGACCTTCCGGCATAACCTCGCCGGCGGACGCGCGCAAT
>DASWAK010000081.1:0-6572 GCA_036391175.1 Pseudolabrys sp. | reverse complement strand
GCGGGGTGTCGCTCTTCTTTCGGGCCTCCTGGTTGAGGTCTCCCAGGAAGTTCGAGATCCGTTCCAGTGTGCCGCCGCGCACAAACTCGTGGACCGAGCGGATCTTCTCCTCGATGTTGTATTGATACACTGGCAGATTATGCGTCAGTGTCGTCACTTGCTGGGCGACCAGCGCGCCGATGCCCAATATGACGGTAAACGCAAACGAGACGACCAGGACCACGGCCGGAAGCTTGGGCAGTCCCCAGGTCTGCAGTCGCCGTACCGCCGGCGCCAGCAAGAACGTGAGCAGTATGGCCAGAGCCAACGGCAGAAAGACCGGCTTGGCAAAATAGAGCGCCGCGATCACCCCTAACACGGCAATCACGGTAATGGATCGCCCGATTGCCACCTCGTTGCGCATGCCGCGCGCCTCCTAAGCCAAATTTTCTGTGGGGTACATTTGCATCCCCCTCAATACTTTAGAATCACTTTGGTTCCTTCCCTTTCGATCTGAGACAGAATCTGAAAAAGCAATGATCGCACCTGCGAACTGCGTTCTGCCGAAACTATTATGCAGCAGTTACGGCACGGATCTTCGCTAGCGCTTGTCACCTAAGTCGATTTGTCAGCGTTGCCATCGAACGCGGTCAGCTTGCCCGTATGACGTCCAGATTTCGCGATCAGCCAGCCCATCGCCACAGCAGCGCCAAGTATCGCAATCATGGTTTTGCGATCACCTGTTTGCACCAGCGTCGCAGCCCTGTGGACCGCTTCTTTCGTGGCCTCCTCTGCGCGAGGCTCTTGGCTTCAATGCTTCGCATACTGCCGTCGATCGGCTGAAAGCGACGAAGGTCTGTTTATAAGCGGGCGGCTATGGTCGGCCCTAAAATCTGGCGCACCCGAGCAGCCGAATTGACCACGGCATGCTGTCGCTTTTCAGCCACGCGAGCGTTCGTTTCGCCGCGTTGACTGTCTGGCTGGGACATATCTGCTAATGCCAAAAGAGCAACAGTAGAATGATAATTGGCAGCGGAATGCCAAGTAGCCAAAGTAAAATGCCTCTACCCATAATCCATCTCCATTAGTAGCGACCGGCCGTCCGGCTTTGGGAAAAAGGGGGCCGCCATCGGGTATGACGGCAGCCCCACTATGAGCGCGGCCAGCTTGGGATTGGGGACGGGGGCTGGCAAGCACTAGCACCCACTAACTCGGTCCGCAGAATTACGTTCCTTGTGTGCGGTAGCAATTCAAAATGTTCCATCAAGAGCCCGCGTAGCAGACGGCGGTTTTGGATTTATTTTTGTCCGCTTTCGGGGGTAAAGCGGACATGACACTGCTCTAATGTCTGCTTTTGACAGAAGTTCTTTGCGGTCGGTTGACATCAGCTATGAAAATTCACGCGGAGGTTAAAGGCTAAAGTCCATGAACAATCCAAATCCGAACAACCAAAACCAAGAGGCCAGCAGAACCAAGGGGGTCAGCAGGGTGGCCAACAACAGCAGGTGGACAGAACAAGAGCGGTTAGCAAGGCGGTCACCAGCAGGGCGGGCAGAACAAGCCCGGTCAGCAAGGTGGTCAGCAACGCTAACTTTAAAATTAAAGGCCCGGCAAACGCCAGGCCTTTCCTTATGGGCGGAAGTATAATTCAGCCGCTTAGGCGGCTTCCGCTTCCACATTGACGACGCTTTCCGCGATCTTAGTGAGAGTGGCGTCGGTCTTCTTTTCTTCAGCGAGAGTCTGATCGAGAAGCCCGACCGCATCACTCAATCCTAGCTCATTCGCCCACGTTTTGAGTGTGCCGTAGCGGGAGATTTCGTAATGCTCTACCGCTTGCGCCGCCGCAAGTAAGCCGGCGTCGAGAGCGGATGAGCCCTTGTATTCTTTCATAATCTCTATGCCTTCGTCGGCGATGCCGACGATCGCATCACAAGTCTTGCCTTGTGGCTTCTTTTCGATGGCCGCGAATACCTTTTCGAGCCGCGTCACGTGCCCTTCGGTCTCAGTTTTGTGCTTGGCGAAGGCCCTTTTTAGCTCGGGCGCATGCGCCGCCTTCTCCATCTTGGGAAGCGTGGCGAGGATCTTCTTCTCCGCGAAGTAAATGTCTTTCAGCGTGTCGTGGAATAGCTCGTCGAGCTTTTTGGCTGCTTTCTTTCCATAGCAACGTTCTCCCTTTGCTGAGTCGAGAACGCCCCCTGCCGTTCAGGTCCTTCTCGGCCCCGGGCAGGCCGACCGGGATCACCATCCTTCCGCCAGCCCTGAGCTGGTTGATCAGGGGAGGAGGGATTAGGTCGGGCGCCGCCGTGACGATCACCTTGTCGAACGGGGCATGCTTGGGCCAGCCGGCATAGCCGTTGCCGACGCGGACTTCAACGTTGGTGTAGCCTTGTCGTTTCAGCCGCTGTATTGCCCGTTGCGCGAGCTCGTCGATGATTTCGACGCTGTACACCCTGCCGGCCAGCTCGGCGAGCACTGCGGCCTGATAGCCCAGACCGGTGCCGATTTCGAGGAGCACGTCGTCAGGTTTGAGCTCGAGCAGGTCCGTCATCACCGCAACCATCAACGGCTGCGAGATCGTCTTATCGAAACCGATCGGAATTGGCCTGTTCAGGTAAGCGTACGACTGGACCTCGACGGGCACAAACTCGTGTCGCGGCACCCGAGCCATTGCCCTGAGGACTCGCTCGTCCAGCGCGGTCTTGCCAACTTGGGCGGCCATCTGGTCGGTTATCGCCCTGACTGCCGCAACCATGTCTCGTCGTTGTTCCTCGAAATATTCCGCGTTCATGAAACGCCTCAATAGCAGCGACACCAGTCGCCGCTGCAGATCTATGATACCGTCGACCCACGCCGACCGGCGACAGTCTGCTTGTTATGTGTGTGAGGGCAAGCTCTAGGATGCGCCCCTCGACCAGAACGTCGACGCTTTTTCCCAACTTGTCGAGCGACCCGAAGTGTATCGCCTCTCGCGAAAGGCCCTCGTTCCCTCCCCCTAGGCCAGATGGAATTTTCGGAAAGGACAGGTATTGGTGAGTCTCATCCCCATTACCATTCTGACCGGTTTTCTCGGCTCGGGCAAAACCACATTGCTCAAGCGCGTGCTGAGTGAACCGCACGGCCAGAAAATAGCGGTGATTGAGAATGAATTCGGCGAAGAAAACAGCAGAAGGCCGGGATCGATGCCCAGCAGGGCCGCAATCGGAATAACTAACCACGATCACACGGTCGCGGTCGTTGTGCGCCGACGTTAGGTGATTCCACCCCACCAGCGAGGACGACGCAAATCGCCGACTCCCAAACTGATGCCGATATATACCGAGTTCAGATCCGGCGTCATGGCGCAATTATGCGCCCTCGCTAGAAATACCGAATATCGCTAAACCTTCCTCGAGGTGATCGCCCAGCATGGGGTTTCCCAGCAAATAGGCGGCAGTGCGCTTGTTGTGCAGGCGAGCGGCTTCCTTGCGCAGGTCGTCCCAGTCGCTGAGGTCGCCGTCACCGCGACCGAGCCAGGTCAACGCCACCAGATCGACCTGCTCGTCCTCGGTAAGCGCGTTGATGAATGCCGTCAATTCCTGGAATGTGGGGTCAATCATTCCCTCGTCGGCGACGTTGGCGCCGGAATCGTCGATGTCGAATTCGTGCGCCTTATCGATGAAGAAGCAAACTTTTTCCGGGGAGATGGACAAGGTCGGCGCGGTGATCGACATCAGAAAGCTCCTGCCATTGCGGCCGGGATCGGAAAAGTTTATCGGCGCCCCAGTCAGGCACTTTGCGCCAGATCAATGCCTGTGTTTACCGAAAACCTAAATTTGCAGGCTGCTAAAGCCAAAATCATCGCCGGATGAGGTTTTTGGTGCCACAGGCTCTCGCCGTCCCAGGGCTGCTCATTTAGTGTTCGGGCGTAATTCGCCATTCCAAACTGCGCAAAAACGTTCATCTCAGTGAGGAGAGTAGAATTATGAGCCGTAAAACCGTCACGAGTTCTCATCGCATCGGTCTGCTGGCGCTTGCCGCCGGTGTGTTTGCCTTTGCCAACGCCGCAATCGCCGTCGATCCAATCAAAATCGGCGTCACGATCGCCCAATCTCCCCCTGGCTCGGTGTCACAGGGCACCCAGGTCAAGGATGGGGTCGAGGTCGCGGCCAAGATCGTCAATGACGCGGGCGGCGTGCTGGGCCGGCCGATCGAGCTCGTTTTCGAGGATACCCAGGGAATTCCCGAGAAGGCGCGCGCCGCGGTCGAGAAGCTAATCACCCGCGACAAGGTCGTCGCCGTCGTGGGCGAGCACCAGAGCTCGGCGGTGCTGGCCGCGATGGAAGTGGCGCATCGCTACCATGTGGCCTACGTCAACACCAACGGCTGGTCCGACGCCATCCGCGACAAGGCCTATCCTGAAGTTTTCAATCCCGGCAACTACAATAGCCGCGTTGCCATCGCCATGGCCGATACGATGAAGGCGCTGGGCGCGAAGCGCGTCGTCGCCTTCGCGGAGAACACGGATTACGGCGTCGGCCTCGCCAAGCTGCTCGGCGACCAGATCAAGGAGCGCGCGGCCGGCATCGAATACAAATACGAGACGCTCGACCGCGCCGGAAAGGACTTCCTCCCGGCGCTGCTGCCATTGAAGGCCAATCCGCCCGATGTGGTGGTCGAAGTCATGCTTCCGCCCGCTGCCTACATCCTGCTTAACCAGCTCAACGAGCAAGGCATCGCGCCGACCGCGAAGACCTTGATCTACGATGCGTCCGGCATCGCCGACTATCCGGATTTCTGGCAGAATGTGAGCGACGCCGCGAAGGGTATGCTGGTGTTCGGACTCTATCATCCGAAGATGGCACTGCCCGAGCTCGGCAAGAAGGTGGCTGCCAACTACACGGCCAAGACCAAGAATGAGCCGAACCGGCTCCTGTTCCAAGCGGCCGACAGTCTGTTTATCGTCGTCGAAGCGATCAAGAGCGGAGGCTCGAGCGAGCCCGAGGCCGTCATCAACGCTCTCGCAAACTTGAAGTGGACCGGTACGCGGGGTGACATCACATTCTCAAAGGAGAAGGGTGGCTACAAGTTCCAGCAATGGCTCGACATCCCCTATGTGACCTTCCAGGTCACTGCGGTGAAGCAGTCGATCGCCGACACAAAACTGGTCCAGGATCCCGGCAAGCCGCTCGACATCTCGCGCATCGAGAAGGCGAAGTGAGGCCAATTCGGTAAAGCCGCCTAAAGTGGGAGACGCCGAACCCGGCGCCTCCTGCCTGTCCGTCACCACCGCATGCTCACGCTCGACCTTACAATCAACGGCCTTATCATTGGTGTGTTCTACGCACTGATGGCGATCGGTCTGTCGCTGATCTTCGGCATCCTCAAGATTGTGAACTTTGCGCACGGCGAGTTTTACACCGTCGGCGCCTATGCCTATACGCTCGTCGCGCTAGCGCTGGGCGTGCCGCCGTGGCTGGCTTTGCCGTTTGCATTCATTGTCGGAGTGATCCTCGGCCTCGTCGTCGAACGATTGTTGATGCGGCCGCTCTATTCCGGCTACGCGAGCTGGGGCGTAATGAGGGACGAATATGCCGTCATCATCACCTTCGGCTTGTCGCTGCTGCTGATCAATCTGGTCGACAAGATCGTTGGCCCCTATGCCTACAAGGGCCCGGCGTTGGTCGGCATCACGCGCATGGTGCTGGGCCCGATTCTCGTCAGCGGCCATCGACTGGTTGCCGCCATCATCGCCATCGGGGTCATCGTCGCGACTGCGCTGGTCGTACGCTATTCCTATTGGGGCCGGCAAATCCAGGCGGTGGCGCAGAACCGGCTCGGAGCCTCGCTCGCCGGCATCGACACGGCGAAAGCGAGCGCCATCGTCTTCGCGCTCGCGGGCGGACTTGCTGCTATTTCGGGTGCACTGCTGGCCAACATCTTCAATCCAACACCGGACGTGGGCGTGTTTCCGGCGATTAAGTCCTACGTCATCGTCGTGCTCGGCGGCATGGGTTCCCTGCCCGGGAGCATCGTCGCTAGCCTGATCCTCGGCGTGCTCGAGAGCTTCGGCGGGGTTTACATCTCCTATCAATATCGCGACACCTTCGGTCTGGTGATCCTCATCATGGTCTTGCTGTTCCGGCCACAGGGCCTGTTCGGCGAGCGGAGCCGCGAGGTTTGATGGCTTTAACCTTCAGCGATACTCGCATGCGCGACCGAATCCAGCTCGTATTCTCACTTGGGATATTCGCGCTGGTCGCTCTGCTGCCCACGATCGTGCGCAACGAATATTGGCAGGGCGTCCTCATCGTCTCGATGTATTTCGCGATGCTGGCGGCGGCGTGGAATTTACTGGCCGGCTACACGGGGCAATTCTCGCTTGCACCGGCAGCATTCGGCATGATCGGCGCCTATGTAACCGGCTTGCTCTCTTATCATTTCAACGCGCCGCCACTGGTTGGCATTCCCGCGTCCGTAGTCGTTGCAGCGGCGATCGGGTTCGGGCTTGGCCGCATCGTCCTTCGACTGCGCGGCCCCTATCTTGCATTGACCACGCTGTCGTTCGCCGAGATCTTCCGCCTCGTGATTAGTAATTCAATCGAGATCACGCGCGG
>DASWAK010000080.1:0-1867 GCA_036391175.1 Pseudolabrys sp. | reverse complement strand
ATCCCATGATGGAAGATGCTATGGGGCGGCGGCGAGGATATTGCACTCCATCGTCGCTGATGTGAACCGATGGAGCTCCCCATGCAGAAGTTGAACGACCTGAGTCGATCCCTCACCGCCCTCGAACCGGACGGCACGCTGATCGCGGTCATTGAGATGAGCCTGTCGAGCTGGCTCGTTGCCGCGATTGTGCCTGGCGTCGAGCGTCAGCCGTTGAAGAAGCTCGCGGTCGACGAGAGCGCATTGCTGAAGCTCCTGCATCGATGGCGAGAGGAAGCGGAGAAAGCAGGACGCAGGATCGAGCGCATTGCAGTCGCCTTCGAGGCTGGCCGTGATGGCTTCTGGCTGGCGCGTTGGCTCAAGGCGCGCGGCATCGAGGCCCACGTCATTCACGCATCGAGTGTGGCGGTGTCTCGCGAGCACCGGCGCGCTAAGACTGACCGTCTCGACACTGAGCTGCTCAAACGCTCCTTTCTCGGCTGGCTGCGCGGCGAGCGTGATCACTGCAAAATGGTCGAGATCCCGACATTAAAGGACGAGGATGCCAAGCGGCCCAACCGCGAGCATGACAGCCTCATTGGAGAGCGAAGTCGGATCGTCAACCGAATGAAGGCAGCGCTGGTTCGGCTCGGCATCCGCGGCTTCAATCCTAAGCTAAAAAGGGCCACCACACGCCTTGACGGCTTGCGTACGCCTGAAGGTGAGCCGATTCCTCCCAACGCACTGGCTGAGCTACGTCGCGACATGGAGCGCCGACGGCTCGTCAATAATCAAATCCGACAGATTGAGGAGGAGCGCCTGGAACGTATCGAACAAGCGCCCAGTGATGGACCGCACGTCATGGTGCGCCTGTTAGCGCGCGTGATGGGGGTCGGCATAGAGACAGCCGACATGCTGGTGCACGAGGTGTTGTCGCGAAACATGCGCGACCGACGGGCCGTAGCGCGTTATGCCGGCCTCACTGGCTCGCCCGATGAGAGCGGAAGGAAACGCCGAGAGAAAGGGCTGGCCCGCTCGGGCAATGCCCGGGTCCGACGCGGCATGATTCAATTGGCGTGGCGGTTCCTTCTACACCAGAAGAACAGCGCCCTAACGAAGTGGTTTCGATCCCGCACTGAGAACGCTCGCGGTACTCGAAAGACAATGATTGTGGCCTTGGCGCGCAAACTACTGATCGCCCTGTGGCGGCTCGTGCGGGAGGGCATTGTCCCGGATGGCGTTGTTTTGCGTTCGGCACAATGAACGGAGGACACTGAAGGCACCACGACAGTTTCGGCCTTGTCCGTACGCTCGTGACGGGACGCCGATGACGGTTCGAGGTGGCGGTATCCCGGAGATGCCCCTTGGCTTTTACGCCGAATGGAAGAATGGGTCCGCCGCTTCGGAGCTTCGCTGCCGATGCGCATGACTGCATCATGGTTCGGGTCTTTGGACCTACCGAATACAAGGTTGCGGCGCGACTGAACCGCGCCCGAAAGCGGGCTCCCCTCTGATCGTCATCGCGACCGCATTGAGCGTGCCGTTGTGCTCGAAGCCGTCAGGGTATGGCCTGGCAAGGGCAAAGCACGCCGCAAGGTTGGTGCGACAGCCAAAAGGAAAAGATGCGCGCCCCGGGCGAATTCCTTGACAAAGAAAGCCCCATACAAGGGCCTTGGTGCCGAGTCCGGAGAGAAGCGCGAGCCCGCGAGCGACGTCGACGCTGTAGTGGTGGATAGTCTGAAAGCGCTTGACCCAGAACGGCCGATTAGAGAAGCGGACGTGCCCGATGTCCCATCTGCGCGTCTGCCGTCGGTCCACTAGGCGCGTTCGGCCATGAATACAACGGCGATGACTGTCATGCCGAGTGCGATAGCGCCGAGCGGCAGGA
>DASWAK010000079.1:0-14108 GCA_036391175.1 Pseudolabrys sp. | reverse complement strand
TGTTCGCTGACTGTACTGCTAGCGTTCTCACCTACAAATGCGAGTTAAAATTGATAAGGAACAGTGAAAACATTGTAGTGCCATGTGCAAACACTCCGCAAATCATTTGGATAAGACGGCATGGGCGTGCGTCTCGAGAATTTTGGCAATTTTGACGCCAAACTTATTCGGTTCGGCCAGCATAGCGTCGGCAGACTCCACCGTCGCATTGCCATTGCGGTGATCGAAGTTGAGGACCGGATCGATGACCGCGCTCTCTTTGGTTGCGGGGTCCCACACCAGGTAGCTCACCGTATTCGTAGGTTCGTCAAAAAAGCCCGGATCTCCGGCTTGGGGATTGCAGCCATGATGCACGCCTTATTTTGCCTTCGTTGGGTCCCGGACTTGACTATATATTAGCAATATCTAATTTAGTAACATCTAATTTAAGGAGGCCAGAATGACCCTGCAGGCGGTGCGGCGATCGAAACCTGCAGCCGATGTTGGTATTGCGGAACTTGAGCGCAAGGCGGCGGAAGCCGCAGGTCTACTCAAGCTGCTCGCCAACGAAAACCGTCTTTTGATCCTGTGCCGACTGGCGATCGCCGGCGAAATGTCGGTTGGCGATCTCGCCGACGCCGTGGATCTGAGCCAATCGGCGCTGTCACAACATCTCGCTAAGATGCGCGAAGACGGTCTTCTGGCAACGCGGCGCGAAGCGCAGACCGTGTTCTACCGCATCTCGGACCCGAACACGGCGCGCCTGCTCGCGTTGCTCAAAAGTATCTACTGCCCGTGAACGACGCTTCTAGTACCAAGAACAACAACGGAGACCCGCAATGAGTGAACTGAAGACCATTTCCCCCGCCCGCGCCGCCGAGCTTATGCGCAAGGGCGCAGTGCTGATCGACATCCGCGAGGCCGACGAGCATGCGCGCGAGCGCATTCCCGGCGCCCGCCATCACGCATTGAGCCGCATCGATGCCGAAAGCCCCGCACGCCCCGGCGACGACGTGCTGGTATTTCATTGCCGCTCCGGCGCTCGTACCAAGGGCAATGCCGCTCGGCTTTCTGCCGCCTCTAAGACTTGCGAGACCTACATTCTTGAGGGTGGCCTCGATGCCTGGAAGAAGGCGGGACTGCCGGTCACGCTCGACCGCAGCCAACCGATCGACATCATTCGACAGGTGCAAATTGTTGCCGGTAGCCTGGTGCTATTGGGTGTCGTGCTCGGCGCCTTCGTGGCGCCTGGCTTCTATGCATTGTCAGGCTTTGTCGGTGCCGGCTTGATCTTTGCCGGCACCACCGGCTTCTGTGGCATGGCGCATCTCCTGGGACTGATGCCCTGGAATCGGCGCACGCCGGCCGCGGCGCAATGACGATACTACACGATCTGCTGGCAGTAGCTTGCGGCAGTGTCGTTGGTTTTGTTCTTGGATTGGTTGGGGGCGGCGGTTCGATTTTGGCGGTGCCTTTGCTTGTCTATGTGGTCGGAGTGCCCTCCCCACATGTCGCGATCGGTACCAGCGCGATTGCCGTTGCGGCCAGCGCCGCCGCCAATCTCGCCGGTCACGCGCGTGCGCAGACGGTGAAATGGCCCTGCGCAATTATATTTGCTGTCGCGGGGATGATCGGTGCAGCCGGTGGCGCGCAGCTCGGTAAGATGGTGGATGGCAGCCGGTTGCTGATGTTGTTTGGCGTGCTGATGGTCGTGGTCGGCATTCTGATGCTGCGGCCACGCAAGTCGAGCGGCAATCCGCACATCAAACTCACCCGCGAGACCATGCTACGGATGCTACCCATGCTTATCGGGATCGGCCTTGCAGTCGGCGCCCTCTCTGGCTTCTTCGGCATCGGCGGCGGCTTTCTGATCGTGCCGGGGTTGATCGGCGCGACCGCGATGCCACTGATCAATGCTATCGGCTCATCCCTGGTGTCCGTCACTGCATTCGGACTCACTACCGCGGCGAGCTACGCCTGGTCCGGACTCGTCGATTGGGGCCTTGCGGGACTTTTTGTCCTTGGCGGCGCGCTCGGCGGGCTGCTCGGCATTAGATTGGCACGTCACCTTGCCGGTCATAAGCACGCGCTTACTCTCACCTTTTCGGGCATTGTCATCGCTGTCGGCCTTTACGTCGTCGTAAGGTCGTTGATGGCTTCTTGATGCCTGCGGGCGCGACAATCGCCCTGCCATCGCCTATGCTTGCGCCCCGGTAGAGTATTGAATTGGGGAGCGCCGATGACCAAGGAAATGATGTGGTTGACGCTGACGGTCATCCTGACCGGGCTGCTGTGGGTGCCGTATATTCTCGATCGCGCCATGGTGCGCGGGTTGATGGGGGCTATGGCCAACCCTTCGCGCAACGACAAGCCGCAATCGGCTTGGGCGCAGCGACTTTATTTCGCGCACACCAACGCGGTCGAAAACCTGGTGATCTTCGCACCACTGGTGCTGATCCTCGACGCGCAGGGCCACTCGACCGAGAGCACGGTCTTAGCCTGCGCCGTTTATTTCTGGGCGCGGCTGGCGCATGCCGTCATTTACACGATGGGTGTGCCCGTTCTGCGTACGATCGCCTTCACCGTGGGCTTTCTGGCGCAGGTGGCGTTAGTGCTGGCGATATTCGGCAAGCTCTAGTTGACGGGTGACGCGCGGTCAGCGATCGCGCGCAAATCAACCTCACGCGGCAGCTGACCGAAAGCTGCACCGCCCTCGCCTGCGAGTCGTGAGGCGCAAAACGCGTCTGCTATCGGCTGCGGCGCGTGCTGAATGAGCAGCGCCGCTTGAAGCGCCAGCACAATTTCGCGAACCAATGCGCGCGCCTGCGACTCGTCGTTGCGATCACGTCCGGTGAAACGCTTCTCCAACCGCTCCACGAAAGCTTTGAGCCGCGCGTCCTTGCTATCGCCAAGTTCGCGCCGCAGAACATCAACCGCATTCGGCGTGCGCTCCATCGCGCGTAGCACGTCGAGGCACATGATATTGCCGGAGCCTTCCCAGATCGAGTTGACCGGCGCCTCGCGATAGAGGCGCGGCATGATGCTTTCCTCGATGTAGCCTGAGCCGCCGAGCACCTCCATCGCTTCATAAGTTACGAATGGCGTGCGCTTGCAAATCCAGAATTTCGCTGCCGGCGTCACCACGCGCCGTATCACCTGTGCCGTCTCGTCGCTTTCGTCGTAGGCGCGCGCGAGCCGCATGGTGAGCGCGGTCGCGGCTTCCGATTCCAAGGCCAGATCGGCGAGTACGTTTGTCATCAGCGGCTGATCGATCAGCTTTTTCTGGAAGGCCGTACGATGGCGTGCGTGGTGGATCGCCTGAACGACCGCCTGCCGCATCAAACTAGACGAGCCGATGCAGCAATCGAGCCGCGTGTAGTTTCCCATTTCGATGATGATCGGAATGCCGCGTCCTTCCTCACCAACGAGCTGTGCGTACGCGCCCTCGAATTCGACCTCACTCGAGGCATTCGAGCGGTTACCGAGCTTGTCCTTCAAACGAAGAATCTGGATGGCATTACGCTCGCCATCCGGCGTCCAGCGTGGCATCAGAAAACAGCTCAAACCTTTTGGTGACTGCGCGAGGACGAGAAAGGCGTCGCACATCGGCGCCGACATGAACCATTTGTGGCCATGCAAACGGAAACTGCCATCCGCCATAGGCTCCGCACGCGTTGTATTTGTGCGCAGATCCGAGCCACCCTGGTTCTCGGTCATGCCCATCCCAACGAGCGCCGCGGTTTTCTGACGCGCTGGGCAGAAACGCCGATCGTACTCGCGTGAGAAAATTCGCGGCAGCCATTCCTTAGCGATCGCCGGCGCATGACCCAGTGTCGGCACCGAGCCGTAAGTCATCGCGATAGGGCAATAGACACCGCTTTCGATCTGCCCGAGCATGTAGGTGCCGGCCGCCCGCGCGACATGTGCGCCGGATTTTGGCTCCGCCCAAGGGCTCGAATGGAGGCCGGCCTTGATCGCAATCGCGAGCAGCTCATGCCAGGCTGGATGAAATTCGACCTCGTCTATCCGATGGCCGTAGCGGTCGAGGATGCGTAATTGCGGCGTGAATTTGTTGGCCTCAAAGCCGAGCTGAGCGGTTTCCGGTTTGCCTAGCGTCGCCCCGAGCGCGGCCAACTCGCCTTGCGCCCAGCCGGCGCCTTCGCGTCCGACTGCTTCTCGCAGCACAGTATCGCTTGAAAACAGATTGTAAGGTTCAAGCGGCGGCGGCTGGTTCTGGACCTCGAACATGGGTCGCGGTCTCCGGCAACGGCTTTGTCATAGTACCAGCTGAATCAGGGGAACAGCGCCACCTGCTCCAGCCCGATCGTCTCCGGCCAGCCCATGATCAGGTTCATGTTCTGGATGGCTTGGCCCGAGGCGCCTTTCACGAGATTGTCGAGCGCCGAGACAACGATTGCGCGCCCCGGAATGCGATCCTTGGCGACACCGATGAAGGTCATATTGGAGCCGCGCACATGTCGCGTCTGGGGCGTTTCGCCAAAAGGCAGCACATGGACGAATGGCTCCTTCATATAGGACTTTAAAAGTATCGCATGAAGATCTTCGGCCGTCCGGCCACGCCGCCCCCGCACGTAGATCGTCGAGAGAATGCCCCGGTTCATCGGCACCAGATGCGGCGTAAAGGTGACAATCACCTCGCGCTCGGCTGCGCGCG
Source organism: Pseudolabrys sp. (assembly GCA_036391175.1). Lineage (GTDB taxonomy): Bacteria > Pseudomonadota > Alphaproteobacteria > Rhizobiales > Xanthobacteraceae > Pseudolabrys. The sequence goes on along the minus strand of DASWAK010000079.1, from coordinate 9,454 downwards.
AGAACTCCTGGTCGAGCTCGGCCATATGCCGGTGATGCCCCACGCCATAAGCGTGGAAGCCTTCCGACACTTCCGAGAACAGCATAGTTTCTTTGGCCGCTCGCCCTGCTCCGGTCATGCCCGACTTGGCATCGACGACAATCTCGTCGAGCTCGATTGCCTTGTTCTTGATCAAGGGAATCAGCGGCAACTGCGCGCAGGTCGTGTAACAGCCGGGATTGGCGACGAGCCTCGCTTTTTTGATCTCGCGCCGATGAATCTCAGTGAGGCCGTAGACCGCTTCCATCTGCAACTCGGGCGCATGATGCTCATGGCCGTACCATTTCGCGTAGGCCGCCGTGTCTGACAAGCGAAAATCGGCGGAAAGATCGACTACCTTGGTCGAGGGCGACTTCGCCAGCAACTCTTTGATCACCTTTTGCGTTGTCGCATGCGGCAGCGCGCAGAACGCGACATCAAGAGCCGCCTTGCCCCAATCGAGCCCATCGATCGAAACGAGCTGTGGCAACACGAACGGCGAGAGCTGCGGAAACACATCGCGCATTGCCTTACCGGCGCTGCGCTCCGCGGTGAGCAGAACGATTTCGGCGCGCGGGTGGCGCAACAATACACGCACCAGCTCGCCCCCGGTGTAGCCCGAGGCACCCAAAATGCCGACCTTCACTTTCGTAGCCATGAGTCGATCCTCATCCAGAAGTCTTAAAGAACTACCGGAAGAAGGCCAACAGCGCGGCTTTGATTGGGGAAATGTGCCGCGGCCTCAATTCCGGCGGCACGGGTAACGAGAACGCTACGCCCGTGCCAGGTTGGCACGGCGGCGGCTGAGATTTCTTGCTACAACCAGCGTCGTCATGAGCCGGGCATATAGGCCCCGCGCTCACCTGCGTCAACTCTACTGCCAACCAGTGGCAATGGCTGCTCGTTAAGCATCGCTTTAACCACGACTTGGCGCGCTACTGCCGGATCAATCCGATAGGCCGCGATCATGTCCTTGCAGTCGGCCACGATGGCGTCGGCATCCTGCATGATCTTCAGCCGTTTAAAATGGTCGTCGTGGTGTAGGCCCATGCTGGCACCGACGATGTCAAGAATATTGATGATACGGAACGGCCAGTCCCGCTCGTGCGCGCACAATTCACGATGGTCGACATGATAGATCGCGACCAAGGCATCGACGCCGGCGGCCTCGGCCGCTTTCAACTCGGCTAGCTGTAGCCCACGCTTGTAATTGGGAAGTGCATTGAGCGAATTACTCATCAGCCCAACGGCGGGCTGATGCAGATCGACAATCTCGATCCCGGGCACCATGCCCAGAAGTTCGGTGCCGGCCTCGACCACGCCTTTGACGCCCGGATGCTTGTGCATTGCGATCCGCATGACGACTCTGTTTTTCAGCATTGGGCGAAGATCTTCGAAGCGGGTTTTCAAAAATAAAAGGAACGGCGTCATCTCGAACGGCCGCGATCCCCTCACCTTCTCGATGGTCGGGATCGTCGTCTCGGTGAACTGCACATAGCAGCTCGCGCACCACGAAATGACACCGGTCTTTCCCTCCGCCAGCTTGTCGAGCGAGCTTGTCGCCACGCGACCGGACACTTCGGTGTCGCCGGTACGCAATTGGATCACACCGCAGCAATGGGTCGGCCCGCCCATGACGTTGTAGGTGACGCCGAGCGCATCCATGATGTCGAGCGCGGTAAGCGCCATGTGTGGGGTCTTGAGCACATTGCAGCCGGTGTAAAACACGAAATCTGGGCGCTCGCCGGGTTTCGCGGTTGACCCGTTCTGCAAGCGGTCGTTGACGTACTGGCCGAGGCGCGCGAGTTCAGTCTCGTTGAGCTGCATGCGCGCAAGCACGTTGACCCCGTCCGCAACCAGCCGAAAATTCTCGATACCTTGTTTGCGCCGGCTCCGCAGCTCGGAAGAATGTTTGGCCATGGCGACACGTGCCATTGCCAGCAGGAAACGCGGATTAACGCCGTCGTCACACGCGGCGATGCAATCGCCGGTGAGCGCGCAGCCTTTGGCCCAAGCTTTCGAAGCCGCCGGACCATCGCCGGTGCGCACAAGATTGAGCACGCCGGCAATCACGCTCTCAGGCGCCGCATTGCCGACGCCAGCTGGCTTCGCCATCGGGCAGACTTCGACGCATTTGCCACAACGCGTGCAGGCGTCGAGCATCGCGGCCGTCCGCGCCGCAAGAGCCGTTTCGAAAGCGGTCTCCGTCATAACGTCCTGAACCCAGTCACCCGCATGCTAACGCCGCGCCGCCGGTTCGGCCAGCGCCGCAAAAGAAAGGCCACCCGCGGATTTTCATTCCAGCATCACCATAGCCAGCGCAATATGTGTGTGATCACGTCGCCAATGGTAAGCAACGTTGCCGCCCACACGAATGCCGAACTGAAATTGGCGATCTGAAAACGCCAGAACGGCATTTCAAAAATGCCGGCGATTAGCGGCACGGACGCGCGTAACGGCCCGAAGAAGCGCCCAATGAATATGCCCGGAATGCCCCATTGGTTCATGAAGGCTTCGCCGCGGGGAATCAGATCGGGGTGACGAGACAGCGGCCACATATGCGCGACCGCATGTTCGAGCTTGAGCCCAATCCAATAAGACAGCCAATCGCCGAAGGCAGCCCCGAGCGATGCCGAGATCCAGATTGGCCAGAAGCTGATGCCGCTTGGGCCAATCAAGGCGCCGATCGCCACCAACGCGCCCCATGCGGGTATCAGTAGCGAAATGAAAGCAAGCGATTCCCCAAACGCCAAGGCAAAAACGACCGGGGCCGCCCAACCTTCGTTGCTATGGACGAAGTCGACGACCTGCTGGGCAATGGCTTGGAGGTCCATCGGAGGGATCGGGCTGACCGCGTTGTCTTTCGTGTCTAACCCAGCAGCGCTCGCCGCGCCAGTACACCAGCATCATTGCTGTGGCCTAAATTCTAAATTCCCACAAAATCAGGGTGGTTTCCGATCAAGGCTCGTTGCCAGACGAGCGCGCACAAGATTTAAATGACTTCGTAGTGTATATAGTGTGCTTGCGTACGTAGTCGGTAACCGCAATCGGTTTGCTCGTTGACTAAGCTGATCAAGTTTTGCACTTATTGCATCGAGATTATGTACCTGTCCTTCGGATTCTATCTCTTTCTCGATTGATCTCATCTCATCGTACAGCCGCAATATCCTGGATTGCATCAGCCAGTCGTACATCTGCGGCAAGAATTTGATCATCGGATACAGTACAACGGCCAATGGAATAAAAACGACAAGCACTCGTTCGACGAGAGTGGCCATCCAGAATGGGAGATGCTCTTGAAGAAACGGTCGCCCACTTTTGTAAAAACGCTGCGCTTCATCACTTAGCGGAATGTCGATCGCCTCGGCTGCAGGGAATTGCCCGGCTTTCTGAAAAATTCCAGGCGGGGAATGAATTTGGACAGCGGCAGTGAGCAAAAGGTGCTGGATGGCTGGGTGCAAATCCGCACGCACTGCGAGACTCTCCTTCGGGGCCACCATCACGATATCCGTGGGCGGACGGTTGTTCAAAAGATCGCTGACGCCTGCAGGCAGTACCAACTTATTAAGGAAGGGGTAATGTGCAATGAAAGCGTCCGCGCGCAGTGCGCTTGCTAACTCGATACCGTTGGCATTGATGAGACGTTGGACTACGGGAGACTCCCAGGCTGTTACGATCAACGCGGCGTCGATATCGCCCGCCATCAGTTTTTCTGCGGCCTCCTGCGGCGCGAATCCCGATAATTCGCCAATTATGCTGTCGATCCTGAAGCTTTTTACGATCTCGAGTGCCAGCGCTCGCCCGCCGCTTCCCTCGGGACCAATCGAAAGTCGTCGGCCACGTAACGCCTGGATACCTTCACCAATTCCACTTCGGCGGAAGAACCACACTGGCTCATAGGACACGGTGCCAAGCGACTCCACATCCGGCGATTCTTTCTTCGTGGTGGTACCACCCTGTATGAATCCAACGCCTACTCCCGATTTGGGGTCGCGTAGCCGCGCCAGATTTTCCAGACCACCGGCTGTTGGCAGAAGCTGCAACTTAATGCCGGATTGCGCCAGGATGTCACGGTAACGGATGCCCAACTCGTGATTGGCGCCTCCCTCCGCGCCGGTGGCCATCACGACGGTGCGGGGCGGTAACGTCGCAAAAATGAAAAAGCCTGCACCCAGCAAAATCACAGCTAAGCCGACAAAACTTAGCCATCGCCAAGATTTTTGCAGATAGTCTTCCGCGAACATCGAGCTATACCCTCAGAAACTCCTGATCAGGTCACTCGCCATATCGATCTCTGACCATCACCAAAACCTGGGTGATATCTTCAAAGGCTCTGTCGTGCGCGTTGCCTTTTAGCTTCGTCAGATCAAAGACCTCGATATTTTCCTGCTTCAGTTCACTTTGAATGGGCTCCTGCGCCGGGTTGATTTCACCGAGACGCGGGACGCCGCCCCATATCGTCTGCGACAGTGCGAGCGCTTTGTCGTCCTGCGATACGAAAAGTGAAAATCGGGGTCTGGGGGCGCCCATTCTCTGAATTTGGGTACGAAACACGTCCACGTCGACATCTGGCGCAACCAGCATGACGTTTCTGATCTTGCCACCGACCTTACCGGTTCGGATCGACATTCCCCGTAGCGCTTCGAGCGTGACCCAATTTCCCATCGAATGCGCTACGATATTAATTTCTTTAACATTTGGATTGGCCGCCAGCGTTGCCAACACCTGCTCAAAAGCATCGCGCGAGTAGTTCGCGCTCTCGCGGTCATAAGTATAGGCGCGCAGCTTCAATTCCCCGCGCGACGGCCAGGTAAACAAGACAGGAATGCCTGGCGCTTTCGCGTCGTGGACGATTTGCGCAAACCGGTAGACCGCGTCATCGAACCGGTTATTGAAACCATGGACAAAGACGAGCACTTTGCTGCGTCCGGTCTGCTTCGCGGTTGCCGACACAGCGGAAACCAGTCCCTGTTTGTCGAGATAATTCGCGGAAACCGTCACGAAATCTCGATGAGGATCACCTGGGAGCGACTCCGGCCATTGGATCTCGCCAATCTTGCGGGCGTTGTCAGGCGGAATCGAAACAGTAATAGCGGCATAGGATATATCCGGGGCCCGCTCGCCGCTAAACATCTCGCCTGGATCGGTAGTTGAGCGCTGTCTCGTCGTGGCAGCAAGCACCTGTACCCGGGACGTCCCTTCCGCTGCTTGCGCGACAGGAACCAGCATTCCCTGAGGCAGCCGGCCAGCGCACGCGCATAGTCCGAGCGCAAGGCCGATATTAGCCGCCACCAAGACGCGTTTTACCTGGAACATTTGGCCACCGAGTGCTCGACTAAAATCGCGCCGCAATCTCATCGACACCACGCGATCGTTCCAGGCTCGCCCCCAGCCCTAGCTTCATATAGGCAATGTCAGCAAGCAGTCCGAAGCGGCCATAACGCGCCTCGCCAAAGGCAGCGAGTTGAAACAAGCCTTTTGGAAATTGTGTGTGATCAAGGATGTCAAAGAAGCTCGCATCGATATCGGTCGTTCGGCCTTTAACTGAGCCATTAAGTGAAGTCGCCCAGATGTATGTTGTGAAATTGTAGGGCCAGACCTGAATTGCGGGTGGAGGTGTAACGGGCGCCTTGGTTGGCATAGCGACATCGGCAGCAATCGCAGCGCTCGCAACGCCAAGTAGCATCGCGAGTGCAGCGATCAATTCGATCGACCTGCGCGAAAACGGAAAATGCACGTTGCCCCCAGTCGATTACCCACTCTTGTTATAGTCTTTTTGTGATCCTTCGTCGCCTGTCAAGTACGGTAACATTATCCTCTGTGGCACGCTTGTTTCGCATGCATGCAAAACATACGCGGGCCAAACGCACCGGCACATCGTCGCTATCGGTCGCCACGTCCAGCACCGCTTCATGAGAGAACGTGCGCCAGTCTGCCTATTCGGAGCACGTGAACCGTGAGCAGGCGATGCCGGCGTCCGGTGGACGCGGAATGTTGCTTTAGATCAATGCGAATATCTCGGGATGACAGCATGAAAGAACGCCGTAAGCGCCAAGCTGAAGGAGAGTTCATGATGAGCAAGGAGCCTGAGGCGAGCGGAAAGTCGCTCGAGGTGACAATAAAAATCAAAGTAGGCCATAAGGATCCCGATGCTCTGGTAAGGCTGCTGATCAAGCAGCAGCAGGAGCTACTCAGCGCGGCAGATACGGTCGAATACATTCCGCACTTGCCTATGGAGTGGCTGAGGAAGACGGGGTTTTGATCGCACGCCGAGTTGGGCGTTTGACCGCGCGGCTCGCGAAAAGGCGAGCCTCGGGATTTTCGAGCTTGGCTCTGACCACGGCCAGCAGCGAATCCTCGGCTTCGACTGTTAATACTTCAGAGCATGTTTTAAAAACGTGTCGCGCGTTCTCGGCCGGCAGTACAGCATTGGTCACGATCGCAAACTGGTTTTCACTCAGGCTGATCATGTCCCTTGCTTCCGCTGCGTGCGCTCGACAGCCGCGTCGAGACAGCATCGAAGGTCGGCAACATGATTCCAGCACGCTATTTGGTGCGCATCCGTCATCCATGACGGCGGCGGCTGGTCGGCTTCGAGGTCGAGCGGAAAAGGATGCAAGAGCTGCAAGTCGAGCTCGCGGTGTAACGCCAGCTGGAGATCTAAAAATTCCCGGCGGCGCGTGTTCCCACCGGCCTTGATCGCGAGCGCACGCTGAAACAATTCCACCGCCCTGGCCGTAATGGGCACCTTTGCGTCACGGTCGATCATGTCGCGGCCTCGCGTTCGCGCGCCTCAACGGGCCAACCGGACAGCAACCGGCACCCGCAGAGTGGTACGGCACGGGGAATTGAATTAGCTTTATTTTTCGGAAAGCTATTTTACTCGACATTTAACAAAAAAGCAGTAGGCGGGCGCTCGCAGATGATGTCCGTTTTTGCTCCAATAGCAGACGGGTGCAGCCGAATTGTCCGCTAAGTGCCAGAAGCAGACATCAGCCACGTATCTGCTCTAATGAAAACAGAAAGACCGCCTCGCAGCGCTTCCTCCTAAAATTCCATTACGTTTACTAATATTGAAAGACCCCGAGCTGATGATGCTCGGGGTCTTGGTAGCTCTGATTGAGGCAGGGAAGTCTACTGCGCTCACCAGAATCTGTAGTTCACGCCAACCAGAACAGTGGTCTCGGTCGCTTTGGCGGCGAAAGCACAGCCAGCCGCACAGGCGGCAACGCCGACCACGGTCCCATTTCTCGTGCCGAAGTCCATGTAATTACCTTCCAGAAAGGCCGACCAGTGCGGCGCGAACATCCATTCAACGCCACCACCGATCGTCCAGCCTGATCTGGTGTTGGAGGTTTGGCCAATTTGACCAAGAGCAGCAGAGGTGATGTTTGTGCTGGTATGAGCCCAGGCCCCGCCGCCCTGGAAGTAGAGCAACCAGGCGGGTTGCACCGCATAGCCGATGCGGCCCGTCAGGGTGTCGAACCATTGATTATTGAAGTTAACCACGTCACCAGCGAGTGGCCCGGGCCCTGGGATTGTTCCACTTCTTTTATTGCTTGTCCCATCGAACATATTGCGGAACCCGATCACCCACCCGGTGCCGGCGAATTGATAATCGCAACCAATCTGACCGCCGCCGGCAAAGCCGGAACCGTTTGTAGAGACTTCTCCACCACTTCCACCATTGCCGGTCACACTGGCGTTGCCAAATGCGCCGCCGATGTTGGCGCCGATGTAGCATCCGGTCCAAGTAATGAGAGGCGGCGCCGGCGGTATGTAGGCCGGGGCTCTCCGCGGCAGGTCCGCCGCTGAAGCTTGACTTGCAGCCAGACCGATGGCGGCAGCAAGCAACGTCAATGAAAATTTTCGCATCATAATGCTCCTTATTAATTCTTGTGTCAGACGGCGTACGATCCGTCACTCTCTAAGATTCTTAATGTGACCAAACTGTGCGGAGCCCGTTGATAAAAATCAAAACCTTCGGCAATTCCATTCTTGTGTATCAAAAATGTCGCAAAATCCCTATCAATGAGCCAGGAAGTTGACTTAGATCAAAGACGCCCGTCATCCCGATGCACTAGCCAAATTGAATTTCCAATAAGGGGCTCAATACACCGGGATGTGCTCGCCATGGTGGCCAAAGACGAGCGGGCGCGTCTCGGTATTGAGATGAAATGGAGCTGTAGAACCGTTGTCACTGTCCTGACCGCGGTGCCACTTGAAACACGATAGACAAAATCGCGTGCAATGAATTTTGCTGAGAGTCTTGGAGACTGAAATGAAAAAACATCTTGTCGTGCTGTCGTTAACTGCCCTGGTCAGTGCCGCGGCAGGTCCATCTGTATTGGCCCAGCAGGTCAACGGCACGCTCGGCTCGCCCAGCGCCACGACAACGATCGACGGAAAACAACTTCCGCCGCCCGACCCGAAGTTTGGCGGCGTGATCAAGGATGATGCCCTGCAGTCGAAACCGTGGTGGGCGCCGCGCGTCGTGCCGCCAAAGGGCGCACCGAACGTTTTGCTCATTATCACCGATGACGCGGGCTTTGGCGTGCCGAGCACGTTCGGCGGCGTGATCCCGACGCCGACGATGGACCGGATCGCCAGCGAAGGCCTGCGCTACAACCGAGTCTTCTCCACGGCCCTGTGCTCGCCGACCCGCGCCGCGCTGATCACGGGGCGCAACCACCACTCGGCCGGCTTCGGCGTGATTTCAGAGCAGTCTACAGGCTTTCCCGGCTACAACAGCATCATCCCCAAGGACAAGGCGACGATCGGACGGATCCTGCTGGAAAACGGCTATTCGACGGCGTGGTTCGGCAAGGATCACAACACGCCGGCCTTCGCCGCCAGCCAGGTCGGACCGTTCGACCAGTGGCCCACCGGCATGGGCTTTGAATATTTCTATGGCTTTGTCGGCGGCGATGCCAACCAGTGGGAACCAAACCTGTTTCGCAACACAACGCAGATCTATCCGTTCCTGGGCAAGGAGCCAGGAACTTGGAACCTCGTCACCGCGATGGCCGATGACGCCATTGATTATCTGAATCGAGTCAACCAGATCGACCCCGGCAAGCCGTTCTTCATCAAGTACGCGCCCGGCGCCACGCACGCGCCGCACCACCCGACCAAGGAGTGGGTGGACAAGATCACCGCGATGAAGCTCTTCGACGAGGGCTGGAACAAGGTGGCCGAGAAGATCTTCGAGAACCAGCGGCGCCTCGGCGTCATTCCGGCGAACGCGAAACTGCCTCCCTGGCCGGACGACATCCTGCCCAGGTGGGACACGCTGTCAGCCGACCAGAAGAAGCTGTATCTCCGCCAGATCAACGTCTGGGCCGCGTACATGGCCTACATGGACGCCGAGATCGGCCGCGTCATCGATACCATCGAGCAACTGGGCCAGTTGGACAACACGCTGATCATCTGGGTC